>JACPVY010000551.1 GCA_016197345.1 Burkholderiales bacterium | reverse complement strand
TGCCCGGATGCATATCGCAATAAATGTCATCCTCGACGATATGAAAATCAAATTGTTGCGCGATCTGTAGTAATTGAAAGGCTTTTGCCGCGGTGAGCGAGGTCGATGTTGGGTTGTGTAAAACGGAATTAATCACGAATAATTTTGGCCGATGGACTTGAGCGAGCGCCGCCAATTGCTGCATATCGGGGCCATCAACTAGCCTTGGAATGCCGACAATATTCACACCCATTGCAGCAAATGAACCAAACATCAGAAACCACGCCGGATCGTCCACAAAAATCGTGTCGCCGGGCCGCGTAAATTCTCGCGCGACCAAATCTAATCCTTGCGTCACGCCAGAAGTCGTCACGATTTGGTCGGTCGATGCGGCAATTTCTAACTCTTCCAGCTTTAACTGCAATTGTTGCCGTAGCGGTAAATAGCCGTGCGGCACGCAGTATTGCATCAAGCTATCTTGACTTTGGCGACTAACCATACGCAGGGCGTTAGCGAGCAAACCAGCATCCAGCCAATCATTGGGCAATAAGCCCATGCCGGGCATAAACTGCTGTGGCGTTTGCCGAAACATGCTACGCACCAACCACACCACATCCATTTGCGTCTTGTTGGGTTGCTCACTTAGCCCTTGTAGGGGCGACAGCTCAGGCACATGCTCGCGCACAAAAAATCCTGCACCACGGCGCGATTCCAAATAGCCTCGCCCAACCAATCTATCGTAAGCCTGCACCACGGTTGCACATGACACGCTATGCATGGCCGCAAATTGCCGGATCGAAGGCATGCGCACACCATTGCGCAAGCGCTTGTCGTCAATCCGCGCCACCAAGAGGCGAACGATTTGTTCTATCAGGGTTTCGCTTGCGCCATGCGCAATCAAATCCAATTGCAAAGGGTTGACTGTATTTGTCATGTTAGCAGTACAGTATTTAAATTAATCGGATAAGTGTATTGCAACTGTATTTGCCTTCTGCCGTATTATAAACCCAAGGCGAAACAATGCCGCAAGGAGGAAGGCAATAAAGCAGGAGAAATGAAGGCTGTCCCCCAAGTTTCTTCATAGCAGACTGAAGCTCCTGCCAACGCCCCTCACACTTTTGCAAAGGAAAAAATCATGCACTTACTCGACAGTCAACAAACGCTCATCTTATTGCCTAAGCAAACCTATTCTTTCGCCAATAGCACTGAAATTCAGGTGCGGGTAGATGCCGGTCGAGTATGGATTACCGCCAAAGGCTTACCCGACGATTATTGGCTGCAAGCGGGTGACACCTTAAGTTTGCCACCTAGCCAGCATATTGTGGTCGAGGCTGAACATGCTTTTGCGCGGCTCGACGTGTTATGCCAAGCGCCTCGCGCGCCGAAACGTCACTGGTGGCAGCACTTGCTTGCCTACCTGATGCCTGCGATTGCTGCACGTCATTGATCACGCACACTTGGCCCAATGAAGTTGGCGCTAGATTTACGCGAATAAAAACTGGCATGCGCCGTGAAAACCGTACATTCTGAGGTCGCAAGCACGTTAAAATGCCTAGCTCGATATTCGGTGCAAACGGGGCTTGCCGTGTTTGCACCATTTTCCACTTTGAACAATAGGAACGATCATGTCTTTTACCGAAAAATTGACTTCCCTAGGGATAGCATTGCCAGCCGTCGCCACGCCTGCCGCTGCTTACGTGATGTATGCGCAAACTGGCAATACTGTGTTTTTGTCTGGGCATCTCTCGAAAAAGGATGGCAAGGTCTGGGTCGGTCAATTAGGGAAAGATGTCACCACCGAAGAAGGTAAATTGGCAGCGCGCGCAGTCGCGATTGATTTGATGGCGACCCTGCAAGCGGCATGCGGTGGCGATTTGAATCGGGTCACGCGCATCGTGAAATTAATGAGTTTGGTGAACTCGACGCCAGACTTCACCGAACATCATTTGGTCACCAATGGCGCCTCGGAATTGATTGGCGAAGTGTTCGGCGAAGCGGGGAAACACGCACGCTCTGCGTTTGGCGTGGCGCAACTGCCGCTAGGCGCTTGCGTTGAAATCGAAATGATTGCCGAAATCAAATAATCTATTACACTGTGAAGGCGGCAAAATTGCCGCCGAGAAAAACCGCTGCGTTACGCTGCCGCACAAGGGCTGACGCTAGCGTAGCGTGTAACCCCGCAAACCTTAGCGAGAAAATCAGAGAATCGTATGAAAATCAATAATCCCAACCCGATAGAATGGCGTTTTTCCGAGCGTGCAGCACAATTGCAAAGCTCTTTTATTCGTGAAATTTTAAAAGTCACGCAACGCCCTGAAGTGATTTCATTTGCGGGTGGCCTGCCCTCACCTGCCACTTTCCCGGTTGAGGAAATGAAAGCCGCGTTTGATAAAGTGCTCGATCAACAAGGCAAAGTTTCACTGCAATACGGCCCTACCGATGGCTACCCACCGCTGCGTGAATGGTTGGCGAATCACCTCTCCACCAGCGATTGCAAAATCACTCCCGACCAAATTTTGATGACCTCCGGCTCGCAACAAGCGCTAGATTTGCTGGGCAAAGTGTTGATTGATGAAGGTAGCAAAGTACTGGTCGAAACCCCAAGCTATCTCGGTGCCTTGCAAGCGTTTTCGGTCTATCGTCCCCAATTTGTCTCGGTCAAAACCGATGAACACGGCTTGGTGCCATCGTCGCTCAACGACATCGCCGACGGCGCACGCTTGCTGTACGCGTTACCGAATTTCCAAAACCCAACTGGACGTTCGCTGTCGATTGAACGCCGCCAGGAATTGGTTGAAACCTGCGCCCGCTTGCGCTTGCCTTTGATCGAAGATGATCCATATGGCGCGCTGTGCTACAAAGGCGACCAGGCACCTAAATTATTGAATATGAATCCAGAAGGCGTCATCCACATGGGTTCTTTCTCCAAAGTGCTGACCCCTGGGATACGCTTAGGCTATGTAGTAGCACCTGTGGCCTTGACCCGTCGCTTAGAATTGGCAAAACAAGCCACCGACTTGCATACCGCACAGTTGACGCAAATGGTGGTGCATGAAGTGGTCAAAGATGGCTTCTTAGAGCGCCATATTCCTTCGATCCGCGAACTGTATGGCAACCAATGCCAGGTCATGTTGCAAGCGATGGCGGAACACTTCCCTGATTCAGTGAGCTGGACGCGCCCAGAAGGCGGCATGTTTATTTGGGTCACCCTGCCAGCGCAAATGGATGCGATGGAATTGCTCGATCAAGCCTTAGCACAAAACGTCGCCTTCGTTCCCGGCGCACCGTTCTATGCTAACGAAGTCGAGAAAAACACCTTGCGCTTGAGCTTCGTTACTGTCCCACCAGAACGTATCCGCACTGGTGTTGAAATCTTGGGCAAATTGATCAAGGCAGCGCTCGAGTAAGCCTTAGCAAACCTTAGTACGCGTTAGTACGCGTTATTAAGCCTTAGCGTAAGCACCAAAATCGGCAGCGTGTGGAG
>JACPVY010000481.1 GCA_016197345.1 Burkholderiales bacterium | reverse complement strand
GAACGAATCGGCTTAGCGATCTGGGGGTATTTTGCGACACGTCCTAAGCTATATCGCCTAGCGACCCGCGTTGCAGCCCGAATGCTGCGGGTTTGGGCGGGGAGTGGGCGTAAAATACGCCATCTGCCGTTTTTGCGGGCGTGGACTGATGGCCGTGATATGCCAGCTCCTCAGGGGCAGACTTTTCGCGACTGGTATGCTAAGCGCAAAAAATGAGCGCATTTGCTTGCGGCAAAAAACGGCGCAATTCGATTAACCTTAATTCGTATAAATCATGGTAAACCCAGATCAGAAAGTCTCTGAATTTAAAAGTAAGAGCGGCCTGAAACGCATATTTTCTGCGTTTTTCTATTCAATTGATGGCTTGAAATATGCCACCCAACATGAGCAAGCATTTCGTCAGGAATTGGTATTAGTGATCGTCGGCAGCATCATCGCCTTGTTGTTGCCCGTCTCTGCTTTTCAAAAGCTGGTGTTGATTGCCGTCTTGATTTTGGTATTGATTGTTGAGTTGCTGAATTCGGCGGTGGAAGCGGTGGTGGATAGAGTGTCCCTCGAACGGCATCCGCTGTCGAAAAATGCGAAAGATTTTGGTAGCGCGGCAGTATTGCTAAGTTTGATCTTGGTTGCGGCGACGTGGGCCGTGGTGTTATATAACCGATTTTTTTGAACAATAATTTGGCGCGGGAGTGTTGAGCACTAACGTGATGTGATAAATCGAGCGCTCGGTATGGGTTGCGGGTCAAAAAAGCGAGCCTACGAGGCTGGGGAATCTTACTGCCAAGACGCCGCCCCGGATTGGGCGGCTCTTGGACTCAAGGTCTAGCTAGCTGCTGGCGATTAAATCATTGGCTGGCAGTAGGGGAGGCGTCAGGCAGAAAAAGGGCGGCTGAATTAGGCCTTAATTGTGCTGCGCATTGCTTTTGGCGCACCAAAAAATGCCTCTACCAACGGATCACGTTGGACAGGCGCGCGGTGGAGGCGGATCGCATAATGCGTGTCGTCAGCCAGAATATGGAATTGACGGCCTTCCGTCGCAATCGGCATGCCGTGCATACCATGTTCATTTTGGCCTTGTTTGCGCCGATTTTGGCTACCAGCACCTTTCTTCGGTTGCACAATGCCAGTGCGGAATTCATTGATTTTTTCTTGATCACGTGCCAAGCGATAGACTGCTTTGCCTTGGCTAGTGCCATTACCGTCTATGTGACGCGCCAATTCGATGACGCCTGCATCGCGCAGAGTTTGCACATATTTTTGCGCGCCGGAACGGGTAAAGCCGAGAAATTCGGCAACTTCATCAAGAATCATTTCGTGAGTTTGGAAGTGATCAATCAAACTCAACAGGTTCTGGATACGCCGCGCAGCAACGGAAATATTGTTGTTGGCAGCTGGAGTATTTGTGGATTCGGCTTGCATAGATGATTGGGGGGATAAGTACACTTAAAATGCAGGGATTCCCTCTGGGAACCTGAACTGCTCATGTTACGACTACAAATCCTTGCGCCTGATGATGAGAGAAAAGGGCAGTTGTTTGGGGATGACTGATTGCTACTGAATACTGATCAGGTCAACAACACCTTGCAGACTGGCTTTTTTTCATCTCACTTGCTTGGAGGGTAGTCCCGGGTCCTCAAAAAAACAGGTTTGTCAAAAAATCTGGCTGAAAAAAATCATTTTTATTTCCTATTTTCTGCAGCAAATAAGCAGAAATTAAATAAACAACTATTGAGATCTCAAGCAAAAAACTACTGCGCTGGCTGCTCGCTACAGTTTTTCGAGTTCCCTCGCTGCTTTCCGAGCTTCCGTACTCGCATTTTTTTGGATACTGCTGTTTTGCGTCGATTTGAACAGTCACTTGGGAAAAAAGTTCCTTGCTGCTAAGCTTTTGACCCATCTTTTACAATTCTCACATTTTGTTACTGGCACAAAATTTTGTTGCCAAAGTTCAAGATGTTGAAAATTTATTTTACATTTCACCCTACTAATGTCAACCATTACAACAAAATATGTGGAAAACACGTACTTCGTCGCAGGAATTGCTCTTTTGTCACGGCACTATTGGTTAATAGAGGGACAGGTTAGCATCATATAGGAAATTGCAAAAAGATTATTTTTGTAATTCCAATCGCGTCCACAAATGATCTTATTTGCTGCGCTGCCATGGCACTCGCGCATTTGCCGAGATAGGCAAAGCACAACGCTCAGCGCGTTTGCGTCTAAGAAAAATCGTGAATTCCTGATGTCAATGTAGTTTATGGGTGAGTGCAAATACGCTGCTGTTGGAGGTTTCCAACTTGGCGCATAACCAGCGAAACATGCTAGCAACAAAGTAAGTGACAGGCTTCAATCTGTGCCTTGTCCTCACTTGGATGGTTGTATGTCCCTACATGCGCACCAGCTTTGCCAACATCGCACGCTTGGTATAAATAGGGCGAAGTGGCCATATTTCAAGGCTGTGCGTGAAGTTTTGGGTCAGCATCTGGTCTGCGTCGGCAGCAATAGATTTAAGAAAACGCGTTAGCGGGATTCAAAACTCATTTGCGTGACGTCAATACAAGAAGATTCTTGCCTGGAGCTTGCTCTAACCATCAAATCAACAAGGTAAATCCCGCGTATTGTAGGTCTTTTTTGCTTCTTGTGCTCACAAATTTTACAATTTAAAACTTTTGAATTAGTCCTATAAATTGCATTTGGAACAGTTTTCCCTCTATATATGGGGACAAACCTTTAAGGGACAGGCTACTGTTGCACCTGAAAACCATTCGTGTTGTAACGAATGACGTGGACGCTATTGTTCTCAGCATGCTTGCTGCTGAGCGCGTTGGGTGTGGTCGCTTGGTCACCATTCCAGACCGGATTGTCGAGTTCGCCAAAAACTTGGCGTAGGCGCTGGCCCCAAGTGCTGCGTATCATTTCAAAATAGTGATTGCCTTCGTTAATCGTGGTGAAGCGATCGACTTGAAAACTTTCTGCGGTGTACACCAATAAATCGAGTGGCAAACCAACTGAGATATTTGAGCGTAGCGTGGAATCCAT
Source organism: Burkholderiales bacterium (assembly GCA_016197345.1). GTDB lineage: Bacteria > Pseudomonadota > Gammaproteobacteria > Burkholderiales > Burkholderiaceae_D > JACPVY01. Next base: position 4,818 of record JACPVY010000481.1, on the reverse strand, counting down.
CGAAATCAAGGCGCATTTCGCCGCTTCTTCTAGCGAGGTGTCGGGGGTGACAACGCGGTCGATAATCGGCTTGCCATATTTTGCTTCGCCAATTTGAAAATACGGATTTTCATCATGCGATTCAATGAAATTGCCCGCTGAGTACAGATTGAATAAGCGGCAAGATTCGCCGCGAATTTGGCCACCAAAAATGATGCCGATGTTGAAATCCATGCCAAAAGTGGAGAGCGACGCCGCATCTTGTTGATAGACTTGGCGGATAGCCTGTCCCACCACCAGCGCGGCATCATACATATTGTTGACATTCCAAATGGTGCGGCCATCGGGCAAGGATTGGCGTTCCAATACTTGCCGCACCGATTGCGAAATCGATAAATTGCCCGACGTCAGTAAGACCAAGACACGCTCACCCGGCACTTCAAAAATATTCATCTTTCTGAATGTGCCGACGTGATCGACGCCTGCATTGGTGCGTGAATCTGATAAAAAAACCAGCCCTTCCTTCAGTCTCATCGCAACACAATAGGTCATCTCTGTCCCCTAGATTAGCTACTTCACATTTCGGCTGGCACTAAAAAATCGCGGCTTACACGATTACCCAATTCAAAAATACGTTCAAAGAAGCGCACCAGATAAGCATGCAAACCTTCTGCAAGGATTTCATCAATCCGCCCAAATTTCAAATCGCTATGCAATTTGCCGGCGAAGCGCTCGGTGTCTTTTGAGGCGCTATTGGCTACTTGTGCCAAATTGCGAATGACTTCATCCAAGCAGGCCAACAGTGAACGCGGCATATCTTGCCGCAAAATCAGAAGTTCCGCTACCTTTGCTGGCGTAATCACATCGCGATATACACGGCGGTAAATTTCAAAGGCCGAAACTGAGCGCAAAATTGCCGCCCAATAATAGAAATCGCGTTGATCTGGTTCATCTTTCCCCTCGGCATGTGGCTGACCGTAAAATTTCACGTCCAAAATGCGTGCGGTATTGTCGGCGCGTTCTAAGAATGTCCCTAGGCGCGTGAAATAAAATGCCTCGTCTTTGAGCATGGTGCCGATGGCAACGCCGCGAAATAAGTGCGAACGGTATTTCACCCATTCAAAGAAATTGCTCGGATCTTTTTGCAGCAAACCATCTTTTAACTGGCTATTAAGCTCGAGATAGGTGGTGTTGAGCGTTTCCCACACTTCGGTAGTCAGGCTACCACGCACTGCCCGCGCGTTTTCGCGCGCATTGGCAAGGCAGGAAGCCATGGAGCTAGGGTTGCTGCGATCTTGCACGAGAAAGTCGATCACGTTTTTCGTGGTCAATTTGTCGTGTTTCGCATCGTAAGCGGCTTGTAATTCAGAAATGCCTAGCATCGCATGCCAGCTTTGCGCTGCACTTTCTTTGCTTTGCGGTAAAAGTGCAGTTTGAAAGGTGACATCGAGCATACGCGCGGCATTTTCAGCGCGTTCGGTATAGCGGGCCATCCAAAAGAGGTGATCGGCGGTGCGGCTGAGCATATTAATTCTCCAATATCCAAGTGTCTTTGGTACCGCCGCCTTGCGACGAATTGACCACGAGCGAACCATCGGTGAGCGCAACACGGGTGAGTCCACCGGGCACCATTGAAATTTGTTTGCCGGAAAGTACAAATGGACGCAGGTCCACATGGCGTGGCGCAATGCCAGATTCGACGAAGGTGGGACAGGCTGATAGCGCTAGCGTTGGTTGCGCAATATAGCCCGCCGGATTGGCGATTAAGCGTTGACGGAAATCCTCGATTTCGGCTTTAGTCGAAGCTGGGCCGACCAACATGCCATAGCCACCCGCACCATGCACTTCTTTCACCACCAAATCTTTTAAGTTGGCGAGGGTGTAGGCCAAATCATCGGCCTTGCGGCATTGCCAAGTCGGCACATTCGAGAGTATCGCTTCTTCACCCAAATAGAATTTGATCATGTCGGGGACATACGGATAAATCGATTTATCATCCGCTACACCTGTCCCAATGGCATTAGCCAAGGTGACACGTCCGGCACGATAAGCATTGAGCAAGCCACGCACACCGAGCGAGGAATCTGGGCGGAAGGCGGAAGGGTCAAGGAAGTCATCGTCGATGCGGCGATAAATCACATCAACCCGTTGCGGGCCGCGTGTGGTGCGCATATAGACCACATCATCTTTGACGAATAAGTCCTGTCCCTCGACCAGTTCAACCCCCATTTGTTGCGCTAAAAAGGCGTGTTCAAAATAGGCGGAGTTATACATGCCGGGGGTCATCACCACCACTACCGGATCAGTCACGCCCACTGGCGCGACGCTACGCAAATTGTCCAGCAGCATGTCAGGGAAATGTGCCACTGGGGCGATTTTATTGCGTTCAAATAAATCAGGGAATAAGCGCATCATCATCTTGCGGTCTTCCAGCATATAAGAAACGCCGGAAGGCACGCGCAGATTATCCTCTAGCACAAAGAACTTGCCTTCTTCTTCACCGTGGGTGGCGCGCACGATGTCGATCCCGGCGATATGGGCGTAGATGTCAGAGGCGACCTTCACGCCTTGCATCTCGGGGCGAAATTGCGCATTGCGCACAATTTGTTCTTTTTCGATGATGCCGGCTTTGACGATATTTTGTTCGTGGTAAATATCGTGAATAAAGCGATTTAAAGCATTCACGCGCTGCACTAAACCAGCATGAAGCCGTTCCCATTCTTTCGCATGGATGATGCGCGGAATGAGGTCGAACGGGATTAGGCGTTCTGTCCCGGCCTCATTGCCATAGACGGCGAAGGTGATACCGACGCGGCGGAAGAGTAAATCCGCCTCGGCGCGCTTGGAGGCCAAGGTGGTGGCGGATTGTTCATTGAGCCAGTTGGCAAAATCTGCATAGTGCTCGCGCACTTTGCCTTGAGCAGCGCCTGCGGCTGGGTCAAGATACATTTCATTGAAAAATTTTGGCATGGCTAATCTGCTTTCGATGATGAATTGGGCAGGGCGTGGTGCAATAGATAAAACCAAGGGTGCAGCAAAATCGGTGATAAATGCAATGCTATGAGCTATTCGCGGCGGCAGGCTAGCCGCTATTCGGTTTTTCAGGCAGCGGTGTGACGGTGACTCGCACAGACAATTCTTGTTCGCCGCCGCCTAAAATCACGCCACGCATAGGCGTAACATCGCTGAAATCACGGCCCCATGCGACGGTAAGATGTTCGTGCTGCACTAAGCAACGGTTGGTCGGATCAAAATCGACCCAGCCAAAGCCAGTACAAAATACCGAAACCCAGGCGTGCGAGGCGTCCGCTCCTATCAGGCGCTCTTGTCCTTGTGGCGGATGGGTCAAGATATAGCCGCTGACATAGCGGCAAGCCAGGCCCAAGCTACGCAAACAACCCAGCATCAAATGAGCAAAATCTTGGCAGACGCCACGACGGCCGCGTAGCACTTCTTCTAGCGGGGTGGAAATGGTGGTGGCGCTGGGATCAAATTCAAAATCAGCGTGGATGCGGCGGGTTAAATCGAGCGCACCATCGAGTAAGGGACGTTGCGGCGGAAAACTTTGTTGGGCATATGCTAGCAGCGCAGGGCTACAGCGCACATGCGGCGATTCATAGACAAATTGCGCTACTTCACGCAGTGAAAAATTGCCATCGCGCTGTAATTTATCGCGCTTTTCTTCCCACGTTGGTGAGCCGACCAATTGTTCTTCCGTCAAGCGTGGTCGTAATACCAGTTGACTATGGGCGCGCACATAGAGCCGTTCGTGCGGTACGGTGATGCAGATATTTTGCGCTAAGTTGCCGAAATAATCGCTGCGGCAAGTCGATTCATTGGGAACGGGAAGGATGTCAATTTGATGGGCGAGCGTATCCTGATAGCCAAAGCTACGGGGCGTCATGTGTAACAGTTGCTGTGACAGCGAGACATTGCGCTGATACAGGTATTCTGTTTCATGCAAGACACTGTAGTACGTATCCAAACCCATGCCTTTCGCCTATTCTTCGTGCTTTGCCGCAGCAGTGCCGTGTTGCTCGGTATTGCTAAAAAAGCGCAATTCAATTTTTTGCGCAATCTGATTGCTCGCCGTATTAATGTCGTGCAATAAGCTGTGTAACAGTGTGCTGTCAGGCCGCAAATCTTGTTCTGGTTGTAGTTTGCGCAAGCTATTGGCAAGTGGTAGCAAGATTTCGGCACCACACGCGCCATGACTACTTTCCAGAATGTGCAGATATTTGATCAAGCCTTCTAATTGAAACACAACTGAACGGGGATTGGTGTCGTCCAGCAATAATAAATCGAGCAGGGGCATCCATTCTGGTGCTGCCATGTAACGCGAGCGATACGTCACTATGCTATCGGCCAATTCGAGCAGCCAATCGAGCCGGCAACCCGGTGGTAATTGCATGCCATCGAGGATATTGCTACACAAAAATTGCACCCGTTCTATCCAGCGTCCAATCGACAAAAAGCGCCAACCTTGATCGCGCGTCATGCCATCGAGTGCAAAGCCGGATAGCGTGACCAATGAGGCCGCACTTTCTTCCAGCAACACGAGCGCATCAAGCATGGTTTGATGTTCACTCGCTAGCTCAATTTGTTGCACCATTTGATTCAGTTTGCGCCAGTTATCGAGCGAGAGCCGTTCGCGCAGATGGAAGGCCACACCAAACAGGCCACGCAAGTTTGATGCCAGGCCAAATGCTTGCGGATTGAGCACGCTACGAATGAGCATGCGTTCGATGGCTTCATCGTCGTCGCTATGCTGAGCATGACCGTGGTGATCGACGGTCGCCTGATCGAGCAAGCCGTGGCGCACACACAGCGCTAAGATCG
>JACPVY010000480.1 GCA_016197345.1 Burkholderiales bacterium | reverse complement strand
ATTGTAGCAACCCGGGCAACATTTAGCGCGACTAATACCTGTCCGTCGGGCTTTTTCGTTTTGTCATTGAGCGGATAAAGACCTGTCTGATAAATTTCAGATTCTTTGAATGCTCCCGAAGCAAACATATACGCATCTTTCAGCCAACGTGACTGCTCCTTCGTTTCAGGCAGTTTTGTTTCAATGATAAACTGTTTTGCCAATGGAATCCCTTTATCATCATTGTACAGGGGCAAAACGATCTTTTGTGGCCGTTGAATATTGGCTTCTTCACCGGTTTTGTAGTTGATTGAACGGAACAGGATCGTTTGTAAAACCGGCACATTGTTATAGCCGCGAATTACGTAGCGGATATCAAATTTACCGGTTGCAGTCCAAACGGTTTCGCTCGTTTCATCAATGAACACTTTGCAGAATTGCGCCAGGTTATGTACTCCAAATTCAGCCAATCCATCGTAATCAAAATGTGACATCATGGAGTATATCTCCGTCGCTCGATTGGTAAATGGAGTAGCGGAAAGCCCGATCGTATTTCGACCACTATGTTTGCTTTGGATATACAAGTTAAGCAGGAAAAGTTTGATAGCCCTGGTAGATGGTTGCCCAGATCCGCCAGACTGAAAACGCTTTACTTCCCGTTCGCCTTCACCATCAATATCGCCTTTCACTTCCGTAAAAAGCACGCGAAAATTGTGGCATTCATCGACAATAATTGGCTAAAATCATCGCCAACCTTCCCCGGCTCAATCCGCAAGCTGGCATCCATTTCGCTCATCGCTTGGATATCCGCTAATAATTTTGCTTTCGCTGGGGAAATAGCTTTGTTATTGACTGCGCCAACATCAGTTGCCGCCGAATTTGCCGCAGTATTTGCCACTTTATTCGCATGCAAATATGGATTATTGACCAAGCTAGGCTTTAGGGGAGCTTTGGTTGCGCTGCTAGCGAGGGTTGAATTGTTGGCATTGCTAGCATTACTGGCATTGCTAGCATTATTAGGCTTAGCGCTTGCAGTCGAGCCTGCACTCGCGAGCACATTCGCTGCTGCACCATTCTTCGCGCTAGGGTTTTTCGCCGCATCTTCTGGCGAAGGCACGCCGTGCGGTGATAATTGCCGAATCAAAACATCGGCCAAACCGACACCACGCTTGGCCATATTTTGACTCAGTTGCTGATCCAACATGCCGGTAAACATCTTACTTTGCTGATTATCAAACACCCCTCCCTCTTGCGTGCTGGCTTCGCGCATGCTTTTCATCACCGTATTCATAAACAAGGCTTCAAATTGCTGCGCCACCGCTTTCACCGATTGCGGCGAATTCTGCCGGGCCGACTGGCGTAGCGTATCGACGCCTTGGGTGTCGATGGCGAGCCGGGAACTGAGGTCGGGTTGACTATTCATTGCGTGCCCCTGTAACGGAGGTGAAGGTGGGGAAATTCATCCGTATTGCACTCGTCTTAAATCACTTCCAGCTCGGCATGCAGGGAACCTGCCGCCTTCATCGCCTGCAAGATCGCAAGCAAGTCTTGCGGAGTCGCGCCGATTGCATTCAAGGCTTTCACGACATCAGCCAGCGAAGCCCCGCCGCGCAGCAATAGCACACTACCTGCATCTTTTTTCGCGTCTGCGGCAGCAGCAGCGGCATCCGTACCGACTGACAAGGTCAAATTGCCATGCGAGACGGCGCAAGTATCGAGCATCACT
>JACPVY010000479.1 GCA_016197345.1 Burkholderiales bacterium | reverse complement strand
CACCAAGATCACGCCGACGATTTCGCCATCAATGCGGCACGCCTTCAGATGCAAGCAATGCTCGGGTTGTTCCAGCCAAAAAGCCACATTTTTATAGGTATTGGCCAGCATATCTTGCTTTAGCGCATCGTCGCCAGCTAGGCTGGTGGCAATCACCTGCGCCATCAGCGTGCGTATCGCAGCAGCATCTTCAATGTGAGCGGGTAGGATGTGCATCGTTTGAGAAGGGGAAGGGTAAAGCGGCTAGTCTATCCCAAATTCCGCCGCCGCCTTCGCCGCCCATAGCGCTTGTTTATAGCTAGGGTAGGGCTGATCATAGCTAGTGATTTCACCGTCAGCCGCAATAAACTTGGTCCACCAGTTGTCGCCCTCCGGCACCAAGGCAATCGCGCTAGCGCAAGTGTTGGCAGCAACATCCTCCCCCGGCGCGAGCACGAAAATTTTGACTTTTCGATGCGTGATGAGGGTTGCCATACCGAACTCCGCAAAAGGCGCACCGGATGGTGCGGGTGAAGAGGATGATGATGACATTTGGATAAGTTGGCAAGGAGAATTCTTGCTATGGCGCGGCAAACCCGCACCACAAGCGTAAAACCGCCCACCCAAATTAGGTGTAAACTAGCGCCTGTGTCGCTTCAATCAATGCGCTGGCTTTTCTGCTGGCTTGTAACATCCTAAAGTTTGTTAAAATATTTCCTTGTGGAAATTTATTGTGCGCTAGCGGGCCTTGTGGTCTTTACTATTGGCCTGCAATTGCTATCTTGAAAGCTGGGTAGCACGGCGAATGAATGCAGCGCAGCATCCTTGAAATAGTGGCAAAAAGTGAAGTATGTGTAGCAAGAACGGTCATTCTCCCCCTTTCGTACTCAGTCATACCAAGTACCGCAGGCATAGGAAAAACTAACAATATGGAGAACCTGACACTATGAGACTTCCCGAACTAAACCTCGTCAATCATTTCTTGATTGCCATGCCTTCCATGGCTGACCCTGTTTTTGGCGGCAGCGTGGTGTATGTCTGTGAACACAATGCCAATGGCGCGTTGGGTGTCGTCATTAACAAACCGACCGATATGACGATGCAAACCTTGTTTGAACATATTGAACTCTCGCTCGCTACTGATACCGAGCGCAATGCACCGATCAAAAGCCGCCCCATCATGTTTGGCGGCCCGGTGCAAGATGATCGCGGTTTCGTCCTCCATACCCCTAGTGGGCATTATTCTTCTTCCCTGCAAGTGACTGATGATGTCGCCTTTACCACTTCAATTGATGTGCTAGAGGCGGTTGCCGTGGGCGGTGGGCCGCAGCGCTTGATGGTTAGCATCGGCTATTCCGGCTGGAGCCCAGGTCAATTGGAAGAAGAAATTGCACACAATGGTTGGCTGACGGTCAGTGCCGATCCGCGCATCATGTTTGAATTGCCGATTGAAGAACGCTATAGCGCAGCGATGAAGTTGCTCGGCATTGATCCTTTGCTGCTGGCGAGTGAGGCTGGCCATGCATAAACCAATTAGCCCAAAGCAAGGGCGGTGGCGATGAGTTTGGCAGAAGGGAGTGTCTTAGCGTTTGATTTCGGCTTGAAGCGCATTGGCGTTGCCGTTGGCAACACGCTGATGTTGCAAGCGCGTGCCTTGCAAGTGATCGCGCTAGAGAGTAACAACGCCAAATTTGCGGCGATTGAACAGCTATTGAAAGAATGGCAGCCCGTGCTATGCGTGGTCGGCCTGCCGCTGCATCCAGACGGCGCCGAGCATGAGATGACTAAGCGCTGTCGCCGTTTCGCCCACCAGTTAGAAGGTCGTTTTGGCGTGACGACCGCGCTAGTCGATGAGCGCTATTCGTCGGCCGTGATTGCCGCCAAACGCGGTCAGGTGATCGATGCTGAGGCGGCGGCAATTATTTTGCAACAATATTTTGATCAGGCGCAGTGAGCGCCGCGCCAAGCTTAGATAATGTAGATAACTCAGATAAGGCTGATTATGCAAGCTCCGTCCACCACTTCTTCGAGCAATACCACCCACAGCTATCCCGATTTTTCTGCTTTGCCTGATGCCCAAACGCTATACGCCGATTTGCTGCGCCAAATTCGCAGCCACTATGCCGACGCAGCAACCAGTGGCAGCACGCGTAAGCTAGCCGTGGTGGGGATTCATTCCGGCGGTGCGTGGTTAGCACAGCGCTTAGCGAAAGATTTGCTGGTGGAAGAACTGGGCTTCGTTGATGTCTCGTTTTATCGTGATGACTATGCCGCGCGCGGCTTGCACCCTACCGTCAAACCTAGCCAAATCAATTTCAGCGTCGAAGGCGCGCAGATTTTGCTGGTCGATGACGTGCTGGTTACCGGCCGCACCACGCGTGCCGCCTTGAATGAATTATTCGATTACGGCCGTCCGGCCTGCGTCAAATTGGCCGCCTTGCTCGATCGCGGTGGCCGCGAATTACCGATTTCTGCCGATTTCGTCGCTGCTAGCGTTACCGTGCCTGCGCACCAGTCGCTGCAATTACGCCAGAGCGAAGATGGGCAACTCTCCCTTTCCTTAGCTACCGCCCCTGTTGACCATGCTTAATCCGCAACTAAATAAAGACGGTCAGTTGCAACATCTACTGACCACGGAAGGCTTGCCAAAAGCAATCCTTACCCACATTCTGGATACCGCTTCTTCCTTCGTCGGCATCTCTGACCGCGATGTGAAAAAAGTCCCTCTGCTACGCGGTAAAAGCGTGTTCAATTTGTTTTTTGAAAATTCGACCCGCACGCGCACCACGTTTGAAATCGCCAGCAAACGCTTGTCGGCCGATGTCATCAATTTGAATATCTCAGCGTCGTCCGCCAGTAAAGGCGAATCGCTGCTAGACACGATCGACAACCTGTGTGCGATGCATGCCGATATGTTCGTCGTGCGTCACTCCCAATCCGGCGCACCGTATTTAATCGCTAAGCACTTAGCGGAAATCGGCCAAGATCACGTCCACATCGTCAATGCTGGCGATGGCCGCCATGCGCACCCGACCCAGGGTTTGCTGGATATGTACACGATCCGCCATTACAAAAAAGATTTTACGAATCTGACGGTGGCGATTGTTGGCGATATTTTGCATAGCCGCGTCGCCCGTTCTGATATCCACGCCCTTAGCACGCTAGGCGTACCAGAAATCCGCGTGATTGGCCCATACACCTTGCTGCCCGCTGGCATGGAGCAAATGGGCGTGCGTGTCTTTAGCGATATCAATGCAGGCTTGAAAGATGTCGACGTCATCATCATGCTGCGTTTGCAAAACGAACGCATGACAGGTGCTTTGCTGCCTACCGCGCAAGAATTTTTCAAGAGCTATGGCCTCACTGCTGAGCGCCTAGCGTTGGCGAAACCGGATGCGATTGTGATGCATCCGGGGCCGATGAATCGCGGCGTGGAAATTGACTCGGCGGTGGCAGATGGCCCGCAAGCGGTGATTTTGCCGCAAGTCACTTTCGGCATCGCGGTGCGGATGGCGGTGATGAGCATTCTTGGCGGGCATTCAGCCTAATTGACGGCCGTTGCCTTGGCCTAGCCAAGCATCGGGGACAGCGTAAGCACAAAAATTGGCACGAACATGAGCACGAAAATAAGTGCGCGAATCATCGTGCGAACAAGTAGGAAATAAGCATGAATCTGCATATCAAAAATGGCCGTGTGATCGACCCGGCGAATCGCATCGAAGGCGATTTCGATGTCTTTGTCGCCGATGGCAAAATTTTAGCCTTG
>JACPVY010000478.1 GCA_016197345.1 Burkholderiales bacterium | reverse complement strand
TCAACATTAGGATGTTAAAACAAAAAATTAAATAAAAAACATCACCAATTATTTCATGGTGCGTTTGGTCAAAGGCGCGTATTGTGATGCCGAAATCAAGCGTGCACAGGTCGATGGCATGCCGGGCTACCCGGTGTACACCCGCAAAATCCACACCGATTTGTCTTACCTCGTTTGTGCGCAAAAATTGTTGGCGGCGAACGATGTAATTTACCCACAATTTGCGACGCATAACGCGCTGACGCTATCCACTATTTACACTTGGGCCAAGCACGCTGGGATTCACAATTACGAATTCCAATGCTTACATGGCATGGGCGAAACGCTGTACGACCAAGTGGTGGGCAAAGAGAATCTCGATAAAGCTTGCCGCGTCTATGCGCCCGTTGGCTCGCATGAAACCTTACTCGCCTACTTAGTACGGCGTTTGCTAGAAAATGGTGCGAACTCGTCGTTCGTTAATCAAATCGTCGATGAAGAAGTGTCGATTGATAGCTTGCTGACCGACCCGGTCGATGCGAGCCGCGATAGTGGCGGCTTGCCGCATCCAGCGATTGCCTTGCCGCGCGATTTATTTGGCGGCGAACGGGCAAATTCGCGCGGCCTCGATTTGTCGGATGAAACCGTGTTAGCCGAGTTTGGCGATGCCTTTAGCACATTTGGCAAACAACAATGGCACGCTAGCCCGTTGTTGGCGCAAGCGCCGCAAGCGACAGCGACGACGATGGTGCAAACCGTACACAATCCAGCGCAGCGCCGCGATGTGGTCGGGCATGTCGAAGAAGCGAGCAAAGAACAAGTCGAAGCGGCGCTCGCGAGCGCGGCGGAATATGCTGCCGCATGGCAAAACACCGAACCAGCCCAACGCGCGCATAGCCTGCAACGCGCGGCGGATTTGCTGGAACAGCATATGCACGAATTGATCGCGTTGGCGATCCGTGAAGCGGGTAAATCCTTGCCAAATGCGATTGCAGAAGTGCGCGAAGCGGTCGATTTCTTACGCTATTACGCCGCGCAAGTGATCGGTCATCCTAATCCTGTTGCCCTTGGCACCGTGGTGTGTATCAGCCCGTGGAATTTCCCTTTAGCGATTTTTGTTGGGCAATTATCGGCTGCGCTAGCGGCGGGTAATGTGGTGATTGCCAAACCCGCTGAGCAAACACCCTTGATCGCTTTCCGCGCCGTGCAATTACTGCACGAAGCAGGCATCCCGCCCGCAGCGCTGCAATTTTTGCCGGGACGCGGCGAAATCGTCGGTGCAGGCTTAACCGCAGATTCGCGTACCAAGGCAGTGATTTTCACTGGCTCGACCGAAGTGGCGCAATTGATTAACCGCACCCTCGCTAAGCGTGCGGTGCTTGAGTCCAGCGACATTCCGCTGATCGCCGAAACGGGTGGCCAAAATGCGATGATCGTCGATTCCTCCGCCTTGCCAGAGCAAGTGGTGCAAGACGTGATCTCGTCTGCTTTCGATAGCGCAGGCCAACGCTGCTCTGCGCTGCGCGTGCTGTTTTTACAGCAAGAAATTGCCGACAAAACGCTGACGATGTTGCGCGGCGCGATGCAACAATTACGCGTCGGCTGCCCTGATCGTTTAGCAACCGATATCGGCCCGGTGATCGACTTTGATGCTCAACAGCAATTATTGGGACATATCGCCAATATGAAAGCGAGCGCGAAACAGCACTACGAATTACCGCTGCCCGTGCCACGCAATGCCGGCGAAGCCAGCAATGCGACCTTCGTGCCGCCTACGGTGTTAGAAATTACCGATCTAGCGCAATTGCAGCGCGAAGTGTTTGGCCCAGTCTTGCACGTGATTCGCTATAAGCGCGATGATCTGGCCAAAATCATCGATAGCATCAACGCGACTGGCTACGGCCTCACGCTAGGGGTGCATTCGCGGATTGACGAAACCATTGATTTCATCTGCGCCCGCGCGCATGTCGGCAATATCTACGTCAATCGCAACATCGTTGGTGCTGTGGTTGGGGTGCAGCCGTTTGGCGGCGAAGGTAAATCAGGGACAGGCCCGAAAGCCGGTGGCCCGTTGTATTTGAAGCGTTTGCAACGCAACCCACAAGCCAATTTAGGGGGAC
>JACPVY010000477.1 GCA_016197345.1 Burkholderiales bacterium | reverse complement strand
TCAACAACAACAACAACAACTCGAGAAGGAACAAAAAACTTTGCTCCTTCTAGCCAACGTTGCCTCAAGCTTCTCCAGACCGTGGACCTTGAGCTGTCAATCACCAAACTACGACCCGAAAGTTCACGGATATCCCGTCTTCTCATCGCCACAACGTACTCAATTTATCCCTACCTATAGTCCTGCAAGTCGTCGATAAAGAGCACATCTTGCGTGCTGCGCTGGCGTTTTAATAACAAGATCGAGGCCGCTAGATCGGTGCCGAAAAAGACTTTGCCGGGCAGGCTGATGACGGCATCAATCAGATTTTCAGTGACTAGCTTGGCACGGATTTTTCCCTCGACGCCGCCGCGAAAGAGTACGCCGCTCGCAACCACCACGGCCATGCGGCCAGTATCTGGTTTCATGCTTTCTACCATGTGTAAGATGAAAGCATAGTCACCGATATTTTTCGGTGGCACACCGCGTGCGAAACGCTGCCAGCGATCCGTTCGTGCCTCTTCTTCACCCCATTTGTCGAGTGAAAAAGGTGGATTGGCGACGACCGCATCAAATTGCATCAGACTGCCATCGGGGTGTAGAAATTTCGGTGAACGGAGCGTGTCCCCTTGTTCAATGCGATGATTGATTTCGCCATGGAGAAACATGTTTTTCTTGGCGAGCGCCCAAGTGCTGGGCATCGATTCTTGGCCAAATAATTGATAGTCTTCGGCGTTGGCGTTTTGCCGAATCAAACGGCTGCATTTCATCAGCAGCGAACCAGAGCCGCAAGCCGGGTCGTAAATCGTCTCGCCTGTTTGCGGTGCGACTAATCTAGCAATTAAGTGTGAAATTTCCGCCGGCGTATAGAATTCGCCCGCTTTTTTGCCGCTGTCCGAGGCAAAATTTTTGATCAAAAACTCATAGGCGTTACCAATAACATCGACGATGCCGACTTGGCTAGGGCGTAAATCTAATGCGGGTTTGGCGAAATCTTCTAGCAGGTGACGCAGCAAACTATCTTGCTTATGAGGATCTTTTAAGCCAGTGATATTGAAGCTAATGCCTTCAAACACGCCTTGCAGGGTATCGCGGTTGTGTTGCTCAATCAGTTTGAGCGCGCGGTCTAAGCGTGCGCCATTGCCGCTATGTTGGCGTTGTTCGTATAGCGTGTAGAAATTGGCTGCGTCGGGCAGGGCAAAAATCTGTAGATGGGCAATTGGCCCCAAGTTGTTTGCGTGATGATCGATCCAGACATCGGAAATGTATTTTAAAAACAGCATCGTCAACACGTAGTTTTTATAAATGCTGGCATCCACCGTGCCGCGAAATGTGTCGCATGCTTCCCAGATGGTGCGGTTTATCACGTCTTGATCGATGTCTTTGCTGTGCATGGGGGCTTGAGCGTACGGGCGATGGTTGTCGGAGCGGCAAGAACTTGCCTAGCTACAGGATAGCGGGTAGGTGGCGCTAGTGCGGGCGGTATTCTACCGCACTTTTTTAATTGATTTAGAGGCGGTTTGTGCTTGCGGACAACTCAAATTGCCATCTGCGACTAATTTGTTACGCGCTGCTTCGCATTGGCGCGCTTGGCATAGCATTTGGGTAAATTCACTGATCGCCGCAACCGTGCCTGCGGTGTGTTCGCTATCGATGTGGGTATCCATATTCAGTAGGCTGAGAATGCCGTGCAATTTTTCGTTTTCTTCTTTGCCGTCGCCATTGGCAACGCATAAATCATTGCGCCACGCTACCGGCACGGCGCTATGCTTGGCTTGCGGTAAGTCTTCCAAGCTGAGTGGCGGACGTTTTTGCGCTTTGGCGAGCGCATCCAGATATTCATTACGGCGTTGTGGATCGTGGATTTCCAAGCCTTTTTTACGTGCGGCAGCCCAGTCAATTGGGGTAATCGAATACGCGTTTAAGCCTGCGCCTAACAGCGGTGCTTTGTTATCCAGCCCGATCACACCTTGCATCGCCACATTGTCAAAAATGGCACCAGCGATTTTGGCATCGGTGAAGTCGGTGCCGAGTAATTGCGCGCCGGGGAAAATCGCGCCATCGAGCTGGGTTGAGCCAAAATCGGCAAGTTCGAGTTGTGCACTGGTAAAAATGGTGGCTTCTAGGTGGGAGAAACGGAAATCTGCGTGTTGCGGTACCGATTGCGTAAACTCGGTGCGAAATAAATACGCGCCATAAAAGCTGACACGATTGAGTTCGGCAAATTCAAAACTCGCCTTACTCAAATTTGCCTGACGGAATATGGCCCCCCGTAATTGCGCAAACCAGAATTGGCTCGCTTGCAATTTAGCTTGCGAAAAATCGGCGGCATCGAGTTTGGTATGTCTGAAATTACTGCCTTGTAAATCCGTTTCAGTAAAATTGGCGCCTTCCATTTGGCTGCCTTCAAACAGCGTGCGTGGCAAAAATTGATGTGCTAATTGTGCGCCGCGTAAGCTGCGCTGGCGTAAATCGAGCCCCAGCCCAGCGCTATGAAACCACGTCACCCAATCTTTTTGCCCCGCCAATTCGGCCAACGCTTTGGTTTTCGCATCATTGACTTCAAACAACAAGTCGCTTGGGTCGATATTCAATCGCGGTAACATCAATTCTTGCAAATAGCCGCTGAAATTGGTAGGGCGGTTCGATGGCATATTGCCAAACCATTTGCCGTATTGCTCGCTGCTCAGTTTGGCAATCGCGATGCCTAGCGTGGCTTGGGCCAGCACAAATAGCATACAGAGCGTGGTCAAGACTCGTAGCGACCAACGTGACCACTGGCGCGGTGCAGGCACGCGTGTCGATGGGGTGTTGGCGTTGCTCACGCCATTGGTGCCGCTACAAGGCATGGCATCGCCCCATTGTGTGAGATTTTCGGCAGGGGCTTCGGCATTGGCGCGAAAGCCGCGCGTGGTTTTCCACACCAGTAAGCAATTGGATAAAAAAGCCAGCGTATGCAACACGGTCAAGCCTGCATCTTGGTAATCGGTCATGCGCCATAGCACTAGCGCTAAGGTCACAGGGCCGAGGTAAAGGCAGAGAAAAGCATTGATGCCATGCAATAGTGAGGCCATGGGGGTATTGCGTTCCAATACCGCAAAATCAAACAAAAAAGCATGGACTCGGCTGCGTGGTACTTTGGCGTCGGGAAAGGCATAGCGCCATTGCATCAGCTTGTAATGGTGGCTATCGAGGTTGTGCAAAAAATTGAAATGCAGGGCGAGTACAAAAAAGGGCACGATCCAATAAAAGCCAAGCAGGGGCACCATTAAATCTACCAAGGGAAGTTTGATGCCTTCATGCGGTAACAACAGCATTTTATCGGTGGTGGCGATCACCATCGCTTGCACAAACACCATCAGCGCTAAATAGGCGAAAAAGAACTGGCGATTATTGTCGGAGGATTCTTTGACTTGATTATGCAGGCGTTTGAAGCCCGGTTTGGCTTGCCGTGCCGCCACTTCGCTATCGCGCCGCTGTGCTGTGCGTGAAATCCGCTTGCGGTTTTTGCGAAATCCAGTGATCTGCGGCATGGGGCACCATGTGGGGGAGCGGTATGCAGGATAGCAAGAGCGGCAACGTGCGGGCGAGCCGCACTGCCTTGCGCCGATTATACGCCGCCAAGTTCAGGGCGCTGAAAATGTCGCGCTGGCCTTGTTGTAAATCGGTGCGCTGCCTAGCCTCAGATTGCCGGGTTATCCGCTTCGATCTGGATGCGTGCTATGCGGCCAGAGGCATCAACAAAAATCGTCAGCCGCCCCGGCTGCACGTCTTGCGTCATCACTTCACCGGGGCGTACTAGGCGCACTTTGCGTCCTTGCAAGAGGGCATTGATGCTGGCTAGGTTTACATTCGGCACGGCGCTGGATTCTGTCATTGTGGCACCTGATCTACGCGAAAAATGGGATACAGCATATAGCGTTGATCCCACGAAGGATGACGCCGTGCAAAAAATTCTAAGCGGGCCGAGGGCGATTTGGCAAATGCGGCATCGCTCACCAATCTTTGCTCAAACTCAGCCTTTAGCGCCGGGTTGCTTGCCAATTGCTCGCGCGCGACGTCTTCGGCGACATAGTCTTCCATGTATTCTTTTTTCTCAAACATCTGATTGAAATAGCCCCAGCTCAAGAGCGAATCTGGGGCTTCTGGTTCCAAGATCGCCATCGCTAAGCGCGCATTGGCTTGGGCGATGGGAACGAATAAACTGCCCGCACGGAAGTGCTGCTGTTCGCTTTGCCATTGCCCTTTCGCTACGACGCGCCAGTGGTTTTCAAACGATTTCTCGTCAAATTTCACCTCGAGTGCGCGCCACGCTTGCACGTTGCGCGTGTACTCAGCGGCGCGCAGGCGGGTGTAGCGTAT
>JACPVY010000476.1 GCA_016197345.1 Burkholderiales bacterium | reverse complement strand
GCTATCTTCATGCTAGCGCAGCATCACGCAACGCAAAGCGCTGCAATTTCCCACTCGATGTGCGTGGCAAACTGCGCAAGAAATGGATTTGCCGTGGATATTTATAAGGAGCAAGCTCGGTTTTCATAAAATCTTGCAAATCATCTTGTAAGGCATTACTGGCAGCAATGCCGGGATGCAATACCACAAAAGCTTGCACGATTTGGCCGCGCTCGCTATCAGGCGCGCCTAGCACTGCGCACTCTTGCACAGCCGGATGTTGCAATAAGACTTCTTCGACTTCGCACGGCGCGATATTGTAGCCAGACGAAATGATCATATCGTCGTTGCGGCCGTGGTAATACACATAACCATCTTCATCCATACTGCAGGTGTCGCCAGTGATATTCCAACCACCTTGGACATATTCCGCCATCCGTTCATCATCTAAATAGCGGCAACCTGTGGGACCACGCACGGCTAAGCGCCCGCGCGTGCCTAGCGCACAGGGCTGGCCATGGTGATCCAAAATGGCGACTTGATAGCCCGGAATCGCCCGTCCAATTGCACCTTCACGCACATCTTCGCCCGCCGCCGAGACAAAAATATGCAGCATTTCAGTCGAGCCAAGGCCATCGATCAAGCCGACCTTGGTCTGCCACAGTTGGCGAGTAGTCGGCGACAAGGCTTCGCCCGCACATACCGCATAGCGCAGGCTCGCGGGTTGCACCTCACGCGCGCTCGACAACGCCATCTTGCGGTAAAACGTGGGGGCGCTAAAACAAATCGTGGCTTGATAATGTGCAATCGCTTGCCATAAATCTTCGGCACTAGCATAGCTTTGCAACACAGTCGCCGCGCCATAACGCAACGGGAAAAATAACAAGCCACCAAGGCCAAATGTGAAGGCTAAGGCAGGTGTGCCTATCATCACATCGTCCGCTTGTAGCCGTAAATGCGAACGCGGGAAGCAATCGCTAATGGTCAGCAAATCACGATGGAAATGCACCGTGGCTTTTGGTCGTCCCGTCGTGCCAGAGGTAAACGCTAACAAGCAAATGGTATCGGCGCGGCTAGCATAGGCCGGACAAGCGCCGTGTTTGCGCGCCGCACATGCCAGCACACTAGGCAACTCATTAGGCTGCTCATTAGCTTGCGCATTAAGCTGAGCACTAACATGATTACTGGCTGCGGCGCCTGTATCCAATAACCAAAGACGGGTCTGGCTAGCATCGCTGATTTGCCTTGCCATTTCCAATTCTTCCAGTAAATCGCTACCGCAAATTGCCAATTCTGCCTTCGATTTGAGCAAGATGGCACTCAATTCACGCGCCCGTAGCATAGGCATGGTGGGCACGGCAATCGCACCAATTTTGATAATGGCAAGCAAGCAGGCTGCCGCTTCTGGCGTATTCGCAGCACGCAACAAAACCCGCATGCCGGGCCGCACATGAGCGTCTTGCAACAAGGCGAGCGCGATGGCATCGACCTGCTGTGCAAATTCACGATAGCTCCAGCAATGACGCGGCGAGCGAATCGCGATTCTGTCCCCAAAGCGGGCAAGCGCCGCCGCACCGAGTAATTCTTCGACGCAATTGAGTTGGTGAGGGTAATGCAGATGCGGCAAATCGAACAACAAGTGCGGCCATTTCTGTCGCGCTGGTAAATGATCTTGGGCGTAACTATCGTATTGGCTGTATTCGTCAGTGTTCACGTCATGAGAGGGAGAAGGGGCAAAAGTGCGGACACTAGCGTCGGCAGATGCGGGCGGCAAAGGTAGGGATTCGGAAGGCATGAGACTCGCGTGTGGACTAAGGGCTACGGGGAAAGCAACGAATTACGGTGCAGCAAACACCATGCAATGCGGCTGTGCAAGGCACATTTGCTGCCAGAAATACCAGTCAAACGGGTTTTAGGGTTGACTATAATGTTGCAACGATGGCTACTTTGGCTAAATCGCTAGTGGCTAAGCATTTCACTTTATGCAAGCATGCCGACCACCTTACCTGTGGCCCGCCTCGCAGCGCCCTTCTCTACTTTGCAGTTCTGCAGTGAGAGTCGCCGTGCTACCACGAGCGCGCTATCGGTTTTCTTGCTTCCCTGTACCCGTGACGCGACAGCATTGTAGTTGC
>JACPVY010000015.1 GCA_016197345.1 Burkholderiales bacterium | reverse complement strand
AGAATACTCCTTCAATGATGAGAATTACATAGCTTGTGCCGTGCAGGATAAAGTGCAGTAGCTATTGGGACAACGCTGCATGAATGGCGTGTTGAGCCGTTCCGGATGGCATCTTTCTTGTAAAATGCAACGCTCACCTTGTGGCGAACCGCCAAGGGTATCGCATTTTACTGCCGTATTGCAGTTGACGTTTTATTGCCGTTACCAGTACTGCTAGAACGCTTAACACCGTACCTGCGCCTTGTTTTCATCGCTTTCGCTGAAATAAGACAATACATCCGCCATGCCCGTTGCACGGCTCTTGAAGTTGGTAACCCAATAGTCGTAGCCAGGTTGGTGCAACACATTGTGGCGCATTCTTATGGCGCTTAATCGGCTACTATATTCCGCGGCACCTTTCCACATGCTACTTACGACAGAAAGCGAATATGGCACCCACTCTCATCAACATCGACCACATCCACCTCTATGTCACCAATCGCATCGCTGCGCAAGCTTGGTACGCCGAAGTTCTCGGTCTGTCACCTGTCCCGGAATTGCTGTCATGGGCAGACGATGGTGGGCCGCTGACGATTGCGAATGCTGATGCTAGCATCCACCTCGCCTTGTTCGAGCGTGCGCCGCAACCGAATCGGGCGACGATTGCATTTGCGGTGACGGCTGCCGGTTTGTTGACGTGGCAGCAGCATTTGGGACAGGTTTTGAGTAGCGTCCCAGCCTTAGTCGATCATCAGCTTTCGTGGTCTTTATATTTCACTGATCCAGATGGCAACCCATTTGAAATAACGACGTATGAATACAAGGAAGTCATCGCTTTGCAGGTGCCATCCTTAGGCTGATTTCTTCGGGGGGGCGGCTCTGTCCCCTTTGATTTAGGCAGGATGCAAAGCGCCAATTCGTTGAAAAAACTTTCCTCAGCATAATGCGCAGAATCGCGCGCGAGCAGCATTGATATGCAAAAAACGCATATCAATGCTGCTAATGATTCGTTCTCCATATTTGGAAATCGCATTAACCTGTTCGTTATTGGAAACACGCAACGTGTCAAACAACAGGAGCTTATATGCGATTACATTCACTCATTTCCCCTCTCATTTTTGGTCTTGGCTTGTGCGCTGCGGCGCATGCGGCAGAAGTGACGCTACTTAATGTGTCTTACGATCCGACGCGTGAGCTATACCAAGATATCAACCAAGCCTTTAGCAAGCAATGGAAAGAAAAAACGGGTGATGTGGTGAAGATTAAGCAATCGCACGGCGGCTCGGGCAAGCAGGCGCGCACCGTGATTGATGGTTTGGATGCGGATGTGGTGACGCTCGCTTTAGCGTATGACATCGACCAAATCGCGGAAAAAGGCTTGACCGCCACCGATTGGCAAAAGCGCCTCGCCAACAATAGCGCACCGTATTCTTCGACCATTGTTTTCCTCGTGCGCAAAGGCAATCCAAAGGGCATTAAAGACTGGGGCGATTTGGTCAAACCCGGTACTAGCGTGATTACGCCTAACCCCAAAACCTCTGGCGGTGCGCGTTGGAATTATCTCGCGGCATGGGGCTATGCCTTGAAACAACCAAACGGCAACGAAGCGAGCGCGAAGGAGTTTGTCAGCAAGCTGTATAAGAATGTCCCTGTTTTAGATTCTGGCGCACGCGGTGCGACCACGACTTTTGTTGAGCGTGGCATTGGCGACGTTTTGATTGCATGGGAAAACGAAGCGCTACTCGCGATCAAAGAATTAGGGCCGGATAAGGTTGAAATCGTCGCGCCAAGCAGCAGTATTTTGGCCGAGCCACCGATAGCGGTGGTCGATAAAGTGGTCGATAAGCACGGCACGCGCAAAGTGGCGCAGGCTTACCTTGATTTCTTGTACACCGCACAAGGGCAGGAAATCGTCGTCAAGCATTATTTCCGCCCGACGAATGAATCTGCCAAGCAGCGCTATGGCAAGTTATTTCCACAGGTGAAATTGTTCACGATAGGTGATGTTTTCGGTGGTTGGGCAGCGGCGCAAAAAGCCCATTTTGCTGATGGCGCGGCCTTCGATCAAATTTATCAACCCGGCAAAAAATAAAGGGAGAGAGTATGAGTCAGCCCGCCGAATTGTCTGCGCAATTGCGGGTGTTGCTAGTGCCGGGTTTGCATGGGAGCGGAGCCGGGCATTGGCAAACACGATGGCAGGCGCTCTACCCGGAGTTCGTTTGGGTCGGGCAGCGCCGTGCCGATTTGCCTGAACTAGAGGTGTGGGCGGAGCGGGTGCATCGCGTGCTGACCGCCTCACCGCAGCCGACCATTATCGTGGCGCATAGCTTTGGTTGCCTCGCTAGCTTGCATTGTGCAATGCGCGGTGTGGCGAATCTACGTGGTTTGCTGTTGGTGGCACCAGCCGATCCGCTGAAATTCGACTTGGAGCAGCAGATGCTGGCGGTGCGCTTACGGATTCCAGCAACTGTCATCGCTAGCACCACCGATCCATGGATGGCTAGCGCCCGCGCCGCGCTATGGGCGACGCGTTGGCAGACGCAATTTGTGAATGCTGGGCCAGTCGGGCATATCAATGCGGATTCAGCCTTAGGCGATTGGCCGCTAGGCTTGGCGCATCTACAACGCTTGCATGATGCTTGCCTGAACGTCAGTGAAGTTGCTGCATAACACCTCACAAAAGGGCGCTAATTCGAAAATTCTCTAAGCACATGCCAAAAAATTCGTTTTCTTTATAACGATTCAATGCAATTCTTGCGATGTCTTATGTGAATTTGTAATTAACGAATCTGAAAGGGGATGGTGTGGGGCGAGATACATCAAAGCGGAAATCATTGCGGGTGATGCCAGGTTTTCGCTTGGCGTTGGGATTTACGCTGTTTTATTTGAGCGTGATTGTGTTGATCCCGATGTCAGCGCTGTTGATGAAAAGCCTGAGTTTGAGCGGTGAACAATTCTGGGCGGCAGTTAGCTCGCCACGGGTGGTCGCTTCATATCGGTTGAGCTTTGGGCTAGCAGCATTGGCGGCGATCATTAACGTTATTTTTGGCGGCATCTTAGCGTGGGTCTTGGTGCGCTATCGCTTTCCCGGTAAAAAATTATTCGATGCACTGGTGGATTTGCCGTTTGCCTTGCCCACCGCCGTCGCTGGTATCGCCTTGACCGCGCTGTATAGCAGCAATGGTTTGTTTGGCCGCTATTTGGAGATGATTGGGATCAAAGTCGCGTTCACCCCGCTTGGGATTTTGGTTGCTTTGGTGTTTATTGGTCTGCCGTTTGTGGTGCGCACCGTGCAGCCAGTGTTGGAAGAAGCTGAGCGTGAGTTAGAAGAAGCCGCCGCTAGTTTAGGCGCATCGCGTTGGCAGAGCTTTACGCGGGTGATTTTCCCGACGATTTTGCCCGCGCTATTGACAGGTTTTGCGCTCGCTTTTGCCCGTGCTACTGGTGAATACGGTTCGGTGATTTTCATCGCAGGCAATATGCCCATGGTCTCTGAAATTACGCCGCTATTTATCGTCACCAAGCTTGAACAATACGACTATGCCGGCGCGACTGCGATTGCATTGGTGATGTTGGGGATCTCATTTGCCTTGCTATTAACGATTAACTTATTGCAAGCGTGGGTCAGAAGTCGCGGTACCCGGGCTGCTGAAGCGCGCATTGGCGGGAGAGCATAACGATGGCACTGACAACGAATGTAAAACGTATCGAACCCGCTCTGCAATTATCTCAAGCGACACAAGAACCGCGCTGGGTACGCTGGCTGTTGATCAGTATCGCATTGACCTTTTTTACTTTGTTCTTGCTCGTGCCTTTATTCATCGTCTTTGGTCAAGCTTTGAGCAAAGGGTGGGAAGCGTGTGCGAACGCTATCACCGAACCCGATGCCATCGCGGCGATTAAATTGACCTTGATTACCGCCGCCATCGCTGTGCCCTTGAATTTGGTGTTTGGTGTGGCTTGTGCGTGGTTGATTGCGAAATTTGAATTCCGTGGCAAGCAATTGCTGTTGACCTTGGTTGATTTGCCGTTTTCTGTTTCGCCCGTGATTGCTGGCTTGATTTATGTCTTGCTGTTTGGTGCGCAAGGCTGGTTTGGGCCTTGGCTACGCGAGCATGACATCAAGATTTTGTTTGCTGTGCCGGGGATAGTGTTAGCCACGATTTTTGTCACCTTCCCATTTGTTGCGCGTGAGCTGATCCCACTGATGCAGGCGCAAGGTAGCGAAGAGGAAGAGGCGGCGCTAGTGCTAGGTGCGTCTGGTTGGAAAACCTTTTGGCATGTCACTTTGCCGAATATCAAATGGGGTTTGCTGTATGGCGTGATCCTGTGCAATGCCCGTGCAATGGGCGAATTTGGCGCAGTTTCAGTGGTATCGGGACACATCCGTGGCGAGACGACGACGATCCCGCTACAAGTCGAAATTTTATACAACGAATACAACTTTGTCGCCGCCTTCGCAGTGGCCTCGCTACTCGCGCTATTGGCGTTGATTACGCTCGCCTTGAAGACGTTTATCGAATGGCGTAGTCAGCAAGATAGCGTTGAGTGATAGCCCAAAATATGAGGAATAAAAATGAGCATTGAAGTCAACAATATCAATAAGCGCTTCGGGAATTTCGTTGCGTTAAACAATGTGTCCCTCAATTTTGCGGCAGGTGAGTTGACAGCATTGTTAGGGCCATCTGGCTGTGGTAAAACCACTTTATTGCGGATTATCGCCGGGTTGGAATCGCCCGATTCGGGACAGGTCATTCTCGATGGTGAAGACGCTTCGGCGCGCCATGTGCGTGAGCGCCAAGTCGGCTTTGTGTTTCAACATTACGCTTTGTTTAAGCATATGAGCGTGTTTGAAAACATCGCCTTTGGCTTGCGAGTAAAACCGCGCCACTTGCGCCCAAGCGAAGCCGAAATTAAACGCAAGGTGATGCAGTTATTGGAGTTGGTGCAGCTTGATTGGCTAGCAGACCGCTATCCACCGCAACTCTCGGGTGGGCAGCGTCAGCGTATTGCTCTGGCGCGCGCCTTGGCGGTCGAACCACGCGTGCTCTTGCTTGATGAGCCGTTTGGCGCGCTTGACGCCAAGGTGCGCAAGGAATTGCGGCGTTGGTTGCGTCGCCTGCATGATGAATTGCATGTCACCAGTATTTTTGTCACCCATGATCAAGAAGAAGCGCTAGAGGTGGCGGATCGTATCGTCTTACTGAATCAAGGCAATATCGAACAGCAAGGCACGCCGAGCGAAGTCTATAACCATCCGGCGACACCGTTTGTCTATGGTTTTTTGGGCAATGTGAATTTATTCCATGGCCGCGTGCATGAAGGGGTATTGCAAAGCGATGGCAGCGTGATCGAAGCACCCGAACATGCACAAGCACAAGACGCGGCTGGGGTCGGCTTCGTGCGGCCGCATGAGCTCGATGTTGAACGCTGGCAGGAGCAAGATGTGGAAGGCGCGAAGGGCGGCATCGTGGTGCGCCTTGTGCGTAGTCATGCGATCGGGCCGCTCGCGCAATTGCAATTAGAGCGTGAAGACAATGCGCAGTCGCTAGAAGCCTTGATTTCAAACGAGCGCTTTACCCAACTCGCCCTGCACGATGGCGAACGGCTGATTGTACGACCGAAGCGTTTGCGCATCTTTGTCGATCAAATTGCGAGCTAACAAACCTATTCACATGGCGTCGCACCACTATTTAAGAATCATCAGTTTGAGAAAGAGAGTTGTACTATGAATTTCCAACAATTGCGCTCCATTCGTGAAGCCTCACGCCGCGGCTATAACTTGACTGAGGTGGCGAATGTATTGTTTACCTCGCAGCCGGGTGTAAGCCGTCAAATTCGTGAGTTGGAAGATGAGTTAGGGGTCGATATTTTTGTGCGCCACGGCAAGCGTTTAACAGGCTTGACGGAACCGGGCAAAGGGATTTTGCCTATCGTCGAACGCATGTTGCTCGAAGCAGAAAACTTGCAACGCGCAGCGCAAGAGTTCTCCCAGCGCAAAAGCGGCACGCTCGCTATCGCCACCACCCATACCCAAGCACGCTATGTGTTGCCGAAAGTGGTGCAAGGTTTTCGCGCGAGTTTTCCCGACGTGCGGGTTGCTTTGCAGCAAAGTGCACCAGAGCACATCGCCGAATGGGTGATTTCGGGCAAGGCCGATGTCGGGATCGCCACCGAAGGTTTGATGGAATTTGAAGATTTAGTTTCCTTCCCATGCTATCGCTGGAGCCACGTTGTGGTCGTGCCGCAGGGACACCCTTTACTCAAACGCACACCCTTGACGTTGGAAGATTTAGCGGAATTCCCGTTGATTACTTATGACATCGGCTTTACCGGCCGTGGCCATATCGATGAAGCATTTCGCGCTGCCAATATTGAGCCGGATATTGTGCTTACGGCGATGGATTCGGACGTGATTGCGCAATATGTCTCGCTTGGCTTAGGGGTGGGCATCATCGCTTCGATGGCGATTAATCAGCAATCAGAAAGTAGCCTGCGTGCGATTGAAGCATCGCATTTATTTGCGACCAATGTGACTCGCCTGGCGGTGCGACGTGGTGCTTATTTGCGCTCGTATATTTTGGATTTCATCCTCGCCTTTGCGCCACAACCAACAGTCATCGTCCTTTTCAAGTCGGCTTGATCGGTTTTGGTCTGGCTGGTTCTAGCTTCCACGCCCCAGTGATTGCCGCCGTGCCGGGTTTGCAACTGGCGGCGGTTGCATCTAGCCAAGAAAAATTGGTGCATAGCAGTTGGCCCACTGTGAGAGTGGTCAGCGAGGCGCGCCAATTGATAGAAGATGACAGCCTCGATTTAATCGTCATCGCCGCGCCGAATGCGGTGCATTTTGAATTAGCTCAAGCGGCGTTGTTGGCGGGCAAGCATGTGGTGGTGGATAAACCTTTCACTGTGCATAGTAGCGAAGCGCTGGAATTGATCGCTTGTGCCAACAAGGTGAATAAGTTGCTGTCGGTTTATCACAATCGGCGCTGGGATGGCGATTTCTTGACCTTGCAACAGCTCTTGCAAGAAAAACGCTTAGGCCGTATCACTTCTCTCGAATCCCGTATCGACCGCTTTCGACCACAGGTGCGCGAGCGCTGGCGCGAACAAGCGGTGCCGGGCGCTGGGCTACTCTATGACCTTGGGCCGCACTTGATAGACCAAGCGCTCTGCCTATTTGGTATGCCGCAGCATATCTATGCTGATCTGGCTTTGCAGCGCGACAATGCGCAGGTTGTCGATTATCTCCATCTAGTCTTGTATTACACCATCGATGATGAAGAAATTCGGGTCGTATTGCATGCCGGTTCATTAACGGCAGCACCGACACCGCGTTTTGCCTTGCATGGCGATGTAGGCAGCTTCACCAAGTTTGGGATGGACCCGCAAGAAGATGCTTTGCGCGCAGGAGGCAAGCCGGGCAGCCCGCATTGGGGTGTTTCGGCGAAGGCTGGCACCTTGCACATGGGTGGGCTTAGCGAATTGAACTACCCGATTTTG
>JACPVY010000475.1 GCA_016197345.1 Burkholderiales bacterium | reverse complement strand
GCTATACGCTACTGACCTCACCTGTCCCCAATCAAAAACTGATCCATATCCACAATCACCCTGAAGAATTGGGTAGCGTGTATCAAGGCGAACTCTTGATCGCGAGCGGTATGCCAGAAGTGGCAGCCATGCTGGCCGAGATGGCGCCAGTCGATGCAAGTGCATGGAAAGCTTCGATTGCAGAAGCCAAAGCCGAACTGGCCGCTTTCCAACAAGAACCGCCGATTTTCAAAGATCAAGATGTCCCACTGAATTTATGGCAAGTGGTACAAGACGTGATGGAAGTCTTGCCAAAAGACACGATTTTGACGAATGGCGCTGGTAATTACGCTTCTTGGGCGCATCGCTTTTACTGCTATGGCGGCCGCCGCAGCCAACTCGCGCCGACCAATGGCGCAATGGGCTATGGCGTGCCAGCCGGTATCGCCGCCAAAATCAGCCACCCAGAGCGCTGCGTGCTGACTTTTTCTGGTGATGGCGATTACATGATGAATGGCCAAGAATTAGCGACGGCGGTGCAATATCAAGCTGGCGTGATCATCATCGTTTTCAATAATCAAATGTATGGCACGATACGCATGCATCAAGAACGCGATTACCCCGGCCGCGTCAGTGGCACCCAATTGCATAATCCGCATTTCGCCGCTCTCGCGCGCGCCTATGGCGCACATGGCGAAGTCGTCGAAACTACGGCCGATTTCTTGCCCGCGTTGCAACGCGCCTATGCGCATACGCAAGCGCACAAGCTGCCTGCGGTGATTGAATTGCGCTATGACGGTAATTTGATTACGCCGAATGCGACGCTAGAGACGATACGCAAAAACGCAGAAGCGGCTAAACAGAAAGCCTAAAGCTTGACTGAATGAGTGCGCTTTAGCGCACGCTAAGACGCACTCATTTTTCCACACGGCAAGACCTCACCCCACTCTCACGTCACCTTCTGCGGCGCGCATGCACCCCGCTAGCTATTCCTCGTCTGGTTCAAAAACCTTGCAAATTCCGCCAGCCGCTTGCCCTCTGTTAAAATGCCTGCTTTATGTTGCGCCGCTTTGCCGATTTCCTGTACGACGCTAGCGCCAGATGCCGCTAGATAGCCGCAGCCCATCAGCAGTCGCGTAACACCGAAGGACAAAGCTGAGCGTGACGTGCATTCGCTGCGCGCCTTGCTAATCACCAACAAATGTCAAAATCACATGTTTAGTTTCTTCAAGAAAAAAACTGCTGTTAGCGAAACCAGTGCGCCTGCGCCTGCCGTCCCCCATGTAGCCCCAGAAGTAAAGCCCGATCCAATCGACCTCCCGCTCGCCCCTGAAAAGGATTTGGCGCTAGACGACACGCAAGCGGTTGGCGAATTAGCCTTCCCACCGATTGTGGGCGAAGCGGTGCAAGCGCCAGAAACCGCTAGCGTGCCGCCTGCCCCAACTGCCCCAATTAACACCAGCAATAGCGCGCCGATTTCCAACGAAAGCGGTAGCAGCTCGGTCTGGCGGGTCGGCAGTGCAAATCGCCATCCTGATAGCGTCGCCCAAGCATTACCACCGCTTGCCACGCCTTCCCCGCTAGCAGAACCTTCCACATCATCGCCGAATATCAGCGAGCCGCTAGCCGCCGCAGCGAACAGTGCCGCACCCGTTGTGGCAACAGCGCCCGCGCCAAATGCCAACGAAGGCGAGAAAAAACGCTCTTGGCTAGCGCGCTTGAAAGCGGGCTTAGCGAAAACCTCGGCCAATCTCAGCCTGTTGTTTGTCGGTGCGAAGATCGATGATGATCTGTACGACGAACTGGAAAGCGCACTGTTGATGTCCGACGCGGGTATCGAAGCGACCCAGTTTTTGCTCGATGGCTTAAAGCGTAAAGTCAAAGAAGAAAAATTGACCGAAGCCTCGCAAGTCAAGGCTGCGCTCAAAACCTTGCTGACCGAATTGTTGATGCCGCTCCAAAAGCCATTTGAGCTGGGCCGCCACCAACCTTTGACGATGATGATTGCCGGCGTCAATGGCGCAGGCAAAACCACTACCATCGGCAAACTCGCGAAACACATGCAGGCCCATCATCAATCGGTGTTGCTGGCAGCAGGTGACACCTTCCGCGCCGCCGCCCGTGAGCAATTGGCGATTTGGGGGCAGCGCAATAATGTCACCGTCATCGCACAAGAATCGGGCGACCCGGCAGCGGTCGCATTTGATGCCGTTTCTGCCGGCCGCGCGCGCAAAATGGATGTGGTGATGGTCGATACCGCTGGCCGTCTGCCGACCCAATTGCACTTGATGGAAGAGCTGAAAAAAATCAAACGTGTGCTTGGCAAAGCGATGGATGGCGCGCCACATGAAGTCTTACTCGTCATTGACGGCAACACCGGGCAAAACGCCTTAGCGCAAGTGAAAGCTTTTGACGATGCGCTGCAATTGACCGGGATCGTCATCACCAAACTCGATGGCACGGCCAAGGGTGGCGTGATCGCCGCCATCGCGCGGGTGCGACCAGTACCGGTTTATTTCATCGGTGTCGGTGAAAAAATTGAAGATTTGCAAGCCTTCAATGCACAAGAATTTGTCGATGCTTTGTTAGGGTAACTCGACCCGCAATGCCCCCACCAGAACGAGATCGCGATGATTGAATTTCAACATGTGAGCAAGAGCTATCACCATGCACGCGCCCATCACGCTAGTGCTCAAGCTCGGGCGCCGCTCTCGCTCGCCGATGTTTCGCTGACAATTCAGCGCGGCGAATTGGTCTTGTTAGCAGGCCCGTCCGGTGCGGGCAAATCGACGCTATTGAAAATGATCGCCGCCATCGAACGCCCTAGCAGCGGCAAAGTGCTATTAAATGGGCAAGATGTGGGCAAATTGCCTAGCCATAGCATTCCCTTTTTACGCCGCAATATCGGCTTGATTTTGCAGCAGCAAAAATTATTGCAAGACCGTAGCAATCTTGCCAATGTGATGCTGCCACTTATCGTGCTAGGGGCCTCACGTCAAGATGCGGCACAACGCGCGCGCGCCGCGCTTGAGCGCTTGGGCTTGGGCGACAAAGTTGATGCCTTGCCGCAAACCCTCTCTGGCGGCGAGCAACAACGCGTCTCGATTGCGCGCGCCATCGTCAACAAGCCGCAAATCATTCTCGCCGACGAACCAACCGCCAATCTCGATCGACAAGCGGCGCAACAAGTGATGGACGCCTTGCACACCTTTCATGCAGCGGGTGTGACTTGCTTAATCTCTACCCATGACGAACAAATATTAGCGAAGGCACCACGCGTGCTCACGCTACAGGCCGGTAGCTTAGTGCAAGATCAACGCCGCGCTGCGCCACTGGATGAGGAACCAGCATGAAAAACTGGCTACGCCAACATCGCTTTGCCTTAAGCGTTGCATTCAATCATTTGCGCAGTTCACCTGCTGGCTTTGCCTTCAATGTGCTGGTCGTAGCGATTGCCTTAGCGCTACCGATTGCCGGCCTGACCTTGCTGGAAAACGTACGCCCACTCTCGGAACAATTAGCGGTCGAGCCAGAAATCAGCTTGTTTTTGCAACTCGATTTACCGCGCGAAAAAGCGCTGGCGCTCGGTAAGCCGCTACAGCAAATGCTGGCCAGCGATAACGCTAAAATCCAATTTATTCCGCGGGAACAAGCGCTTGCCAGCTTACAAAACCGGGGAGCGATGGCGGATGTGGTAGCCACGCTAGGGCAAAATCCCTTGCCCGATAGCTATGTGCTGAAGCTGGAAAACTACCGCAATGCGAATGCCGCCAACAAAATCGACGAGCTGGCGGCGCAAATCAAAACCCTACCCGGCGTCGATAACGTGCAAGTCGATTCGGCTTGGGTCAAACGCTTAGCAGCGTTGCTAGCCATTCTGCGCTATGGCCTGCTTTTTTTGGCGGTGACGCTATCGGTGGTCGTGATTGTGGTGGTCTTCAATACCGTGCGCCTGCAAGTCTTTACCCAACTCGATGAAATCGAAATCAGCAAATTGATAGGGGCGACGAATGCCTTCATCCATCGCCCCTTTTTCTATAGCGGTGCACTATTAGGCGCCGTTGCTGGTTGCTTAGCGCTGGCGACCGTTGCCTTGTTATTGCCGCCGTTCAACGGTGTGATTGCGCAATTCGCCCATTTATATGCATCAGAATTCCAATTGCAGCCTTTGGGCTTAGTCGTCAGCGTCGCGCTGTTATGCGCCAGCACGGGCTTAGGGTTGATCGGTGCCTGGTTATCGGTACGCCGCCATCTGGCCCGGCTCGCGTAATGCGTTGGGCAAACGTTGTATTTTCGAGTCGTATCAATTGCCTTTTTGCTAGCGTAATTTCCACTTTTCTTGAGCGCTTCATAGTAGGCGCTCACCTCACCTCATATTCGCCCGCCGCATAAGCTTTTACAAATTTTGAGGCATGTTGTAAGGTACAGCGCGCAGTCTCGACATATGTACTGGATTCTGGGCACTGCGCCTGATTTTCCTCCTTCTGCCTCACAACGGGCTTAATAATTCTACGGAGCAATACATGAAATCGAAATCCCTGAGCAATACCCTGAAAAGCGTCATCGGCGCATCCGTACTGGCTGCATCGGCAATGGTCACCTTGCCAGCAGTAGCAGCATGCGCAGCAGCAAGCGCACCAGCAGCTTCGGCTTGCGCAGCAAAAGGCTGCTGCGGCGCGAAAAAAGTCAAAAAACACAAAAAACATAAAAAAGCAAAAGCATGCTGCGCCGCTAAAAAATGCTGTGCTGCTAAAAAATGCTGCGCTGCTAAGAAGTAATCAAGTGAAGGCTCGCTGATTCTAGGCGAGTGCACTGGCCGCAGCGACACTGATTCGCTGCGGCTCCCGCCACCACATTCGCCCTAGCCAGCACGCACCGTAGAAAATTGTTGCCATTTGTATCAGTTTTGTATCAACGTTTTACACCCAGCTTCTGGAAAATCTGACAAAAGCTCTTGAATTTCAAGCATTCCCTCAACCCTCGCGTCGCAAAAATCAAAAAAGCTGCCAAACAGCAATCATCTCGCCAAATTACTTTATTTATTGTTAATTTTATTGGAATTAATTTTTATTTTTAGCAACAAAAATCCTCAATTTCTCGCCATCTTCCATTCAGCGACAAATCCTTATATAGCTTTTGCTACCTAGCTTATTACATGTGGCAATTGGCACTCACTTCGAGAGAGTGCTAATATACGCTCCAACATGCGTAGGCCACTCCGGCAAACGCTCGCAAGCAAGATGAAACGGGCAAGCAATATTCCGCTTGCCACCAATCGAATCAGCAAGGAGAACACATGAACATTGCATCCGCACAGTCAGCACTGGTTCCTACAAGCAACAGTGCTTTGGGTCTCGGTTTCACTGGCAATCTGGGCAATCTGGATGCCTATATTTCTGCTGTGAACCGTTTGCCGATGTTGAGCCAAGAAGAAGAAGTGAGCTTAGCAAAGCGTTTGCGCGACGAAAATGATTTAGCTGCCGCGCAACAAATGGTGCTTTCCCACTTACGCTTGGTCGTCTCAATTGCCCGCGGTTATCTCGGCTATGGTTTGCCACACGCCGATCTGATCCAAGAAGGCAATATCGGTTTGATGAAAGCCGTTAAGCGTTTTGATCCAGAACAAGGCGTGCGTCTGGTTTCTTATGCGATGCACTGGATCAAAGCTGAAATCCACGAATATATTTTGAAAAACTGGCGCTTGGTGAAAGTCGCTACCACCAAGGCGCAGCGTAAATTGTTTTTCAATCTGCGTAGCCACAAGCAAGGTTTGGACGCGATGACGCCTAGCCAAATCGATGCACTGGCAAAACAACTCGACGTCAAGCGCGAAGAAGTGATTGAGATGGAAACCCGTCTTTCCGGTCACGACATCGCATTGGAATCGTCGAGCGATGATGAAGATGACAAATTTGCACCGATTGCTTATTTAGCGTCTGACAATCAAGAACCGACCCGCGTCATCGAATCGAAGCAAGTGATGCGCTTGCAATCGGAAGGCTTGGAAGATGCCTTGTCGAAATTAGATGATCGTTCGCGCCGCATCGTCGAAGCACGCTGGTTAGCCAATGATGACGGTTCGGGTGCGACCTTACATACGCTAGCAGATGAATTTGGCGTTTCGGCGGAACGTATCCGTCAAATCGAAACCGCTGCATTAAAGAAAATGAAAGGCACGCTAGCGCAATACATGTAAGCGCTGGCTTCCACCTTAAAAAAGACGCTTCGGCGTCTTTTTTTTGGCCCATATTCAAACGAATTGCGACCAGCCCGCACAAAACAACAATTGTGCAAAGCGACAAGTATTTTCAGTCACGACAACAACATAATCAGTAGCGTCAGTCGCATTTCTGCGCTATCGTGGCAGCTACCGGATACGACGAAAACGCACACCAGCGGTAAGCCGTTTGCGCCAAGTTGCCTCTGCTCACGTTGTAATCTGTCCACCCAAATGAAGTCAATGCCCAGCAAGTTTTTCTTGAGAGACGCATGGCCTTATTTAAGCAAGCGAACTTAAACCAGATCGGTGCGCGCCAAGCGCCGGCCACAGACCGTCTCATCATCATGCTCGTCGATGATGAGGAAGCCAATCGCCGCGTGCTCTCCTCATTATTAGCGCCGCGCTATCAAGTTTTACAGGCTGCCGATGGCCTTGAAGCATGGAAAATGATTAATGCCATGCCCAATCCCGAGCGCTTAGCCTGCATCGTCAGCGACCAACGCATGCCCGGCATGACGGGCGTCGAACTGCTGCAAAAAACCTGCGCCGACTACCCGAACACAGTCCGTATCATCGTCACTGGCTATAGCGATATCGATGCCATCATTGATTCGATCAACAAAGCCGACATCTTCCGCTTCATCATCAAACCACTCGACAGCAATGACTTTTTGATGACGATCAAACGGGCGGTCGAAAGTTTTGAGATGAATGCCCGCATCGCCGCCCATCAGCGCGATCTGGAAACCCGCATCCAAGAACGCACTGCCGAATTGCAACTCGCCAACGATAGCCTGAAGCAACATCAAACCGAATTACTCGAAGCACGCCGCGTCGCCGAAAGTGCCTCGCACCAAAAATCTGAATTTTTAGCCGTGATGAGCCACGAATTGCGCACCCCGCTTTCGGGCATTATCGGCATGTTAAAACTGGGTTTGCGCGGCGAAATGGGTGACGAAAGCCGTCAGCGCTTCGAACTATCACTGAGCAACGCCCAAGCGCTGTTGACGCTGATCACCGATATTCTTGATTTTTCGAAAATTGAAGCGGGCAAACTCGATTTGGAACAAATCGACTTCCCGCTCGCCGACACCATCAACACTGCATTGGCGATTTTTGAAGAGCGCGCCGTCTCCAAAGGGATCGATTTTGTGCTCGATATCGACCCTAGCCTACCCGCATTTGTGCGAGGCGATCCCACCCGTTTGCGTCAAGTCTTGCTCAATCTGGTCAGCAATGCGATTAAATTTACCGAAAACGGTTGGGTCAAAGTCGAAGTCACGCGCTTGCCGGGCAAGTTAGCAAACGGCTTATGCCGCATCGGCTTTGCCGTACACGATTCTGGCATCGGTATCCCTGCGAGCGCCTTGCCGCGCTTATTTCAAAAATTCGAGCAAGTCGATGCCTCTACCACTAGGCGCTATGGTGGTACTGGGCTAGGTCTAGCGATCTCACGCCAATTGGTCGAATTAATGGGCGGCCAGCTTGAGGTGACGAGCACGCCCGATGTTGGCTCGTGTTTTTGTTTTGAACTAGAAATGGCACCGGGCGAGGCTTTAGCCCCAGCGCAACACCCAGCGGACGAACCACATAGCCACCAATTGCACATTCTGTGCGCCGAAGATTTCCCGACCAATCAAATGATCATCCGCGCCCTGCTAGAAGATCGCGGCCATCGGGTTGAAATCGTCGAAAATGGCTGGCTCGCGGTACAAGCGCTGGCGCGCGAGAACTTTGACATGATCTTGATGGACGGCCGCATGCCAGAAATGGATGGCGTGACCGCAACGCTGTTGATACGACAAGGTGGCAATGAAGAATGTAAAGTACAAGCGACGGACATCCATATCACCGCCCTCACCGCCAATGTCAGCCCAACTGATTTACAAGCCTATTTAGCGGCGGGCATGGATGATTTTTTGACTAAGCCCTTGGACGAACGCCAATTGCATCGCCGCCTCTCGGAAGTCATCGAAAAGCGTCTGCGGCTAGGCATCGCCCTGCCCCCATTGCTACGCCCTAGCCATAGCGACTTAAATGGCTTGTTTGACATTACCGACGAAGACGACGCGCCGTCGCCCCCAAGCGAACAGGTGCAGACCGCAGATGCGGTCGAGCCAGACCTCCTGACGCGCATGCGGGTACGTTTCGCGCAAGACTGGCCGATACGCCTAGCGCAATTGCGCCAAGCACAACAAGATGGGGATCGCGAAAGTGCCGGGCGTATTTTCCACGGTCTGAAAGGTAGTTTGGGCTATCTGCAAACACCCCCGAGCTTGCAACAACGCTGTGGCGAAATGGAGCACAAGGCCGATCAAGGCGCGTGGGATGTGATTCGCGATGTCCTGCCGCAATTGCAGCAAGAAATCGAAACTATTTTGCGCGAACCGGGCTGGAATTAAACCTGATCGCTCTCTCGCAAGGGCGTCAGGCATCAAGTGGAATATGGAGAATTGCATGAAAGTTTTGCTAGTGGATGACGATGTGGTGTCACGCATGGCCTTGGTCGATCTCGTCACTAGCCTAGGTAAATTTCAAATCGTCGAAGCCGAAGATGGCGAGCAAGCGTGGCAATTTCTCCAATCTGGGCTAAGGCCAATTCTATGCTGCTGCGATATCCGCATGCCACGTTTATCAGGCATCGAATTTTTACAGCGGGTAAAAGCCGATGCCAGCTTAAATCAATTGCCGGTGGTGCTGGTTTCTTCGGCGACAGACATGGATACGGTGCAACAAGCAATACAATCAGGTGCCACTGACTACATCATCAAGCCTTTCAAAGCGCTAGAAGCCAAGCTCCACCTGCAAAAAATTCTGCATAAAATTTGGGCAAATTACTGCGAACTACCCGCTACCACGATGAAGCGTCTGAATTTGAAAGCCGAACGCTTACTGACCTACTACCAAGCCCTGCAAAAACAATTCGATGCTGCGCTAGCCCCCTTGACCACCGCACTCCACAACGGCGATGCCGCCACCATCAAAACCCGCGTCGATGCGCTACACACAGGCTGCATCACCTTGGGCATGTGGCACGCGGCGGCGCGCGTCGAGCGTCTGCGCAATCCACGCGCCAAGCCTGAATTATTAGCGACCATCGTAGCGGAAGTGCAAGCCGAAATCTTGCATCAAATTGATCTGGCCAATGGCCGACTTGCTTGATCGCTAGCATGCTAGCGGGTCAACAGCTATCGCTTAGCGAGTGCCAAGCCATGCACGGACTTTCTGCCTAGCGCAAACAAAAACCGCTACAATAGCCAATGACTTTAGCCACACCCAGCGCTAACAGCTTCCCCTATCGCAAGACCCTCAGTTCCCTCTGTTACCTGTAAAAGCAATATGACTATCCCTCGCAATCCGCATTTTATTTCCGCTGGCGAAGCGGTCACCGACATGATCACCACCGGGCCAAATCAATGGCATAGCAAAGCTGGTGGTGCACCATGGAATGTGGCGCGTATTTTAGGTAGTTGGGCCTGGCCCACTGCCTTTCTAGGCGCGATCAGCCAAGATTCCTTTGGCGATGCGATTTACCAAGCAAGCAAACAAGCCCATCTCGATTTGCGCTTTCTCCAGCGCTATCCCAAGCCACCGCTGTTGGCGATGGTGCATCAAATTCAACCACCCGCCTATTTTTTCATTGGCGGTGATAGTGCCGATCTATATTTCGACCCTAGCCAATTACCGGAAAATTGGCAAAGCGAGGTGCAATGGGCACACTTTGGCGGCATCAGCCTGGCCCGACCACCGCTGGCGCAAACGCTATTAAGCCTCGCACAAGACTTAAAACAGCGCGGCGTCAAAATCAGCTACGACCCGAATTACCGCATCGTGATGGATGAGGCATACGACCCAATGTTAGAGGCAATGTGCCAATTGGCTGATGTGATTAAGGTGTCAGATGAAGATTTGTACGGCCTGATGCGCACCAAAAGCCCAATTGCAGCGATGGCACGCTTACGTGCCATCAACCCAGAAGCAGCGATTTTGCACACGATGGGGGCCGATGGCGCGCGTATCTTGCACCGCGAAAATGAATGGCGCGCAAAACCACCAGCGATTAAAGTCATCGACACCATCGGTGCCGGCGATGCTAGCGCCGCTGGCTTACTCTTTTCACTGATGCAAGCCGAGCAACGTGGCTGGGATGAACATTTACGCATCGCCGTCGCCGCTGGCGCTGCCGCTTGCCTGCATGCGGGGGCGACGGTGCCGACGCTAGCGAAAGTACAACAAGTGCTGCAACGCATGCCATTTAGCCGATAGTCGGCTAGTCGAATAATCAAATAATCGCTATGTCCCTAGAACGACTGGCCCGCAAAGCGTGCTAGGGACACTTCTAAAACTAACAGAATGAGTACAACACGGATGCGCAGCACGAATAGCCCAATCACGTTGGCATTGATCGCGCTGATGGCAAGCGTGTTAGGCAGCCAAACGAGCGTGGCAGCAGAAGCGAAAGCCCCCGCTGAAGGCGTCGCCACATTTGCAGGTTTGCAATCCCTGCATTTAAAAAAAGAAGATGTGACGCTGTTTTACGATCCCCAACTCAGCCAAGTGTTAACCACGCCTCATCCACGCCAAGCGGAAATGCAAGCACAAGGAATTTTTATAGCACGCCCGTTAAGCACCCAGCTATTAGGCAAGGGCAAAGGTTTTTTTACAGTGGAGTGTGATTCCGGCCCAAGCTGGGACCCCAGTTGCAGCTTTTATCAAGAGCGCGATGGCAAGCCACAGTTGGTAGCACAGATTCCCGGCCTACGTTTCGCCCTGCCCGGCGATGGCAGCATCTATGTCGAAGGTCATAACGACACGATGTTTAATCAGCGTGAAAAATATACCTGGCAAAACGGGCGTTTTATTGCCGTCAAACAAGCCTTTCATTATGTTGGCTTGCGCAGCACAACCCGTCACGCAGTCGATATTTACGCCACCCAAGATGCTCAGCAAATCGTCGCTAAACTAGCGAAAAATACTCGGGTAGAAGTGCTCTTGAATGACGGCGAATACTATCTGCTAAAAACGCCATTTGGTTTGCTCGGTTGGCTGCGCATTGCCACTGGCACTAGCCAAGAAGAGTCACCCTTGATTGGGGTATTTTTTGCGGGTGACTAGGGCCTCAGATGACCTTGTGCGTATTTCCTGATTTACACCAAACT
>JACPVY010000474.1 GCA_016197345.1 Burkholderiales bacterium | reverse complement strand
TGTAAAGCAGGTGGCGGTGTTGGCGTGACGGCACTGAACGTCACCGTTCCAGCAGGCGCACAAGTAGCACGTTTTGCTTTGTTTGATACCGAAACTTCTGGCCACGCTTCTGGCGCAGCAGATGACTTGGATTTGTTAGTCTTGAATAGCGCTGGCACCACC
The DNA here is from genome assembly GCA_016197345.1 of Burkholderiales bacterium. Classification (GTDB taxonomy): domain Bacteria; phylum Pseudomonadota; class Gammaproteobacteria; order Burkholderiales; family Burkholderiaceae_D; genus JACPVY01. The sequence continues at coordinate 6,866 of JACPVY010000474.1, read as the reverse complement.
GTTGGCACCAGCGGCGGCGCAACTGCTAACGAACAAGTCACCTTGATGAACCCAGCAGCAGGTACCTACAAAGTGTGCGTGATTGGTTATGCTCCAAACAATGGCAGCGCAACCTACACCTTGTCGAGCTGGGTCGTTTCTCCTAGCGATGTTGGCGGCAATATGAAAGTGATGTTGCCTTCGACCGCATACACTGGTGGCACGGCAACGGCTGGTGTGAGCTGGTCTGGTTTGACCGCAGGCAAACGTTACCTCGGCGCATTGCAATATGTTGTGAGCGGTGCTACCCAAGGTACGACCTTGATCGAAGTTGACGCAACCGACCCAGTGCCTTTGGCTGATGGCAATCGCGTTGCAGCAGCTCCACGCGCGCAGTAATCTCGCAATAAAGTAGGAAAACCCAGCTTCTACGCTGGGTAAGCAAAAGGGCCACATGTTTGTACATGTGGCCCTTTTGCATGGCGCTCAAGCTTTCGCTATCGCCAGCCCTCCCCCAAAAAAAACGACCAGCTTGCTGGTCGTTTTTCATTTTCCTCTGGCCGCTAGCCAGTGCGAAATTAAGAAGCAGATGCCGAGGCAGATGCTTTTGGTTCAGGCTTCAATACACATTTGTTGGCAACGCATTGTGCGCCTGGATCGGTCAGCATCTTGCAATCTGACATCTCACCATTCGCGGCGATTTCCTTTTCGCGGGCAATGCGATGATTTGTCGCCAAATCAGGAATCTTTGCCGCATGCTCCCCTTTCGTCGAATAAGCCAAGAAAAATTCTGGCCCACCGCATGCTTTCGCGCCCATCGGCACTGCCTTGCATTGATCGTTACTATCGCAACTGGCTTTGCCTATTGCTTTTTTCACCGCCTCAATTTCCGGGGAAGTCTTTTTCGCTGGGCTAGCAGCCCATGCTGGACTCAATGCCAAGGCCGCTATTGCTAAAGAAATCAGTGAAGTACGCATCATCATTTTTTCAGGTCTACCCTGCCATAAGTTTTCGACAGTAGGATGGTCGCGCAGCATCTGCATTTCGTCAAGCGCTGTTCCACACTTCACATAACTTCACACTAGTTCACGCTATTTCACACCATATTGCACTAAATTACGCCGTCTTGACGCAATTGCGCAATCTGCTCAGCGTCATATCCTAAGCGCTGTAAAATTTGTTCATTGTGCGCACCGATAGCTGGCCCTAACCAATGCGTTTTGCCAGGTGTTGCAGACAATTTAGGGGAAATTGCCGGCAATTTGATGCTGGTGCCATCGGCAAATTGATGCGTTTCAAACATCTTCCGCGCCAGATACTGCGGGTCTTGCATCATATCCCGCACCGAATAGATTTTACCGACAGGCACATCCGCCGCTTGCAAGCACGCCAAAGCTTGATCTATCGTCAAATTCGCCGTCCACGCTGAAATTGCAGCATCAATTTCAGCGGTGCGGGCAACCCGCCCATCATTGCGCGCCAATTGCGGATCGTTGGCCAAATCGGCCCGCCCTATCGCCAACATTAACCGCTTGAAAATAGCGTCGCCATTGCCCGCGATGACGATATTGTCACCCTCTTTCGTCGTATAGGTATTGGAAGGCACAATGCCGGGCAAAGCACCGCCAGTGCGCTCACGCACCACACCAGCGTAATCAAATTCTGGCACGAGTGATTCCATCAAATTAAAGACGGATTCATACAGTGCGACATCGACCATCTGCCCACAACCCGCCACCGCTTCAGCCCCGGCTTTGCCATTCCAAGGATGCCCTGACACATAGCGCAGACCGCCCATGGCTTCGCCAATAGCACCGAAACCCGGCAAATCGCGCATCGGCCCATCTTGTCCATAGCCTGACAAACGCACCATGATCAACGCTGGGTTAATCGCGCGCAATTGCTCATACCCCAAGCCCCATTTTTCCAGCACACCGGGGCGATAATTTTCAATGATGATGTCGGCTTCTAGCGCTAACTGACGCGCAATGTCGCGCGCCCGTTCATCTTTCAAATTCAGACTCAAGCTTTGCTTATTGCGCGCCTGCACTGACCACCATAGCGAAGTCCCCTCTTTTAACACCCGCCACTGGCGTAATGGATCGCCACCTTGCGGGGTTTCAATCTTGATCACATCCGCGCCGAATTCACCCAACATACGTGCGCAAAACGGTCCTGCAATCAAGGTACCTAACTCCAGCACTTTGATGCCTGCTAACGCTTGCTTAGCTTTTTCTGCACCTTTTTCTGTCTCTATCATCACGTCACCTTGGAATTGAGCAGATGACATTGTAGAGCAGCATACGTGGTGCGCTAGGCCTTAAAAAAGGTAGCGGCACTGAAAATGTTGTAGCGGCTATTAGCAAAAATGCCACACAGTGCAGCGCATCATTTTTCATCGCTTAGTCAACGCAAACAGCGCAAAAAGTCCTTTCCCAAACACACCATCGCTCTTGGCACATCACACAAACCGAGTCATTGGGCGATGTTAGCCCGAGCCAAACCATGATCCATTTCTTGCACCAAATGAAGGAAACGCTGCCCAGTTAATGTGCAAATGCATCAAAAGAATGCATATTCAATTTAATAATAATTTCCACAAAGAATCATGTGCTAAATTCTAGCTTTTCGGTTGACAATTTTGCACAGCTCAGCGAATATACATCTACACCGTGCAGCGATTACACTAGATTGATCGCGCAAGGTGCGATGTACCTTGCTGATTATTTGGTCTTTCCAATAAGGAATACGATTCGTTTGTTCAATCAAATACTTTCTCTCACGCTTTAGTGGCACGGCATTTGCTTAGAATAAACCGTAATAAATATATTGGTTTGATCGAGTCAGAAGCACATATAAAAATTATTCATAATGGAGACTAGCATGAAATTGAGCAATAAATTAAAGTTGTCCGCATCCATCCTCGCTGCATTAGCTTCTTTTGCTGCTAGCGCAGGCAATAACGGCATTACAGTTAACATTGCACCAGCTAAAAATGTTTTGCAGTCGCATGATGACGTCGTTGTGAATGTGACTTTGACAAACACATCCAACACTTCGCAATATGTTTTAAAATACTACACCCCATTTAACGGCATCGAAGAATCCATTTTTAATGTGACACGCGATGGCGTAAAAGTCCCTTATCTTGGTGCCCATTACAAACGCGGCACACCAAAATCCAGCGATTATTTCGAATTAAAACCTGGCAAATCGTACAGCCAAAAAGTGGAATTATCCGCGCTGTATGATATGAGTGTTTCTGGTGATTATAAAATCAGCTATAAAGCGGCTTCTTATAACCTCTTCAGCAGCACCTTCAGCCCAGCTGGTTTTGCTAGCACCGAAAAAGAATTAGGCGCTATTCAATCTGACGAAACCAGCATGTTTATCAATGGCCGTCACCCACGTGGTTTTGTGACTGAAGTAGCGCAAGCAATTGCTGCTCAACCATTAGCAGGTAGCTTGTCGTACACCAATTGCAGCGCTTCGCAACAATCGACCATTGCTACCGCAGTTTCTAACGCAAAAACCTATGCCGCAGGCGCTAATTCATACTTGGGTGCAGCTAAAACTGGCCCACGTTATGTCACTTGGTTTGGTCAATATGATTCGACTCGTTATTCAAATGTCAAAACACATTATTTGAATATCGCCGATGCATATGCAAATAAAGCAGTAACGGTTGATTGCGGTTGCAAAAAATCTTACTACGCTTATGTGTACCCAACCCAGCCATATAAAATCTATGTCTGCAATGCTTTCTGGACGGCACCAATGACGGGGACCGATTCAAAAGCAGGTACCTTGATTCATGAAATGAGCCACTTTAACGTCGTCGCAGCGACCGATGACTGGGTATATGGTCAATCCGGCGCGAAGAGCTTGGCAATTTCGAATCCTTCGCAAGCAACTGACAATGCTGACTCGCACGAATATTTTGCTGAAAACACTCCAGCACAAAACTAATCGGGAATTCGAAAAACTGTAGGGATAGGTTTTTCGAAGAATCCTCTAGCGAGATAAAAATGCGCCCAGAATTAATCGTTCTGAGCGCATTTTTTATTTACTGCAATTTTTTTACTGCTTAGGAATATCCGTCAGCTTTCTTTGCCCTGCAATCACACGCATTCTGTGTTTTGTTTCGGCTTGAAAATTTCTGTGATGCACAGTATCCACAAATCGCCAATCACAGCGCACTTCTTCGCTATCTGCTTCAATTATCATATAACCACGTAAGCTAGTTTGCGCATAACGCAAAGCAGGAATCATATCGCACATAGCATTTGCTACTTTTTGCGGCGCTATTTCGGGATAGCTACATTCCAACCCCGGCGACGACACCGAAGGTGCGGCAAATTCCACCCCCACTGCACGACCAGTGTGGTCTTGCAGATCGGCAGCCCACGCATTGTGCGTATCACCCGCTAGCACTACTAGATTTTTATGCAGCTTTTGCATCAAGCTAAAGACCCGCTCGCGCTCAGCTTGATAACCATCCCACGAATCAAGATAACACGGTACGCGCGGCGCACTGAGCCAAGCCTTTTCACGCGCCAACAATATTTCGTCGTCGGCGACCGCATTTGCCTCGCGCGAACGGACGCAGGCCGCTGCGTAGCTGAAACGGTCAACCTTGCCCAAGGCTACTGGCAGCGGAAATTCCATCCGTGCCATCAACACCTGCTGTCCCAGCACTTGCCAGCGCGCACTTGATTTTTCTACCTCTTGCTCCAGCCAAGCGAATTGCTCCTTGCCCAACATCTGTCTTTGTGGCGAATGTGCATCACGCCGCAAGCTTGCTAGATCAAGCTTGCCATCGCTATTGCAATACGACGAGAACTGCAATTGCTGATCGCGCCCAACCACACGCGTATCGAGCATATACAACGATAAGACTTGTCCAAAGTTAAACGACCGATAGATCTTATCGATTTCCGCCGTACGTATCGGCAACCACTCATGATATGCCTGCATAGCGGCGGCCCGCCGCAGGGAAAACGGACCTTGCATCAGCGAATTATGATCTGCCGAACCATCACGCCAGGTATCGTCGGCAAATTCATGGTCATCCCACACGCAAATAAACGGTACTTGCGCATGCAGCGCCTGCAAATCAGGGTCGCTGCGATACTGCGCATAGCGTGTGCGATAGTCGTCCAAATCGAGCAAAATATTTTCTGGCTGCGAAACTCGGCCCAATTTCTGCGCCAAATCGCAGGCATAGCCATCTGCTTCGTATTCATAGATGTAGTCGCCCAGATGTAACGCTACGTCAAAACCACCTTGTTTAGCCGCATCGGCAAATACATTGAAATAGCCAGCCGGATAATTGCTACAGGTGAAAACCGCTAAGCGCACTTTTTCAACATCGTCTGCGGGCAAGGTCTTGGTGCGCCCAACAATCGAATGCCGTGCAGCAACGCTAGCGCCCCCTTCTGGCGCTAAGGTAAAGCGATAGAAGTATTCTTGCCCCGGTTGCAAGCCAGCCGCATCGACTTTCACCGTGAAATCTTGACCCGCTCCCGTCAACACACTGCCGCTGGTCACAATCTGCTGCATCTGCCTATCGTGCGCGACCTGCCACTGCACCCACAGCGTGGTGTTGTCATCGACCACCACATTCTCGCCGGGCGTAACGCGCGTCCACAAAATCACCCTATCTTGCCAAGGATCGCCGCTTGCTACGCCGTGCAGAAAGGAAAACGCGGTCGGGCTGAGCGCTTGCGCGTGCGAAAGCTTGCACCCACTCAATTGCGAACCTGCACCGAAAGCCACGCTAACCGCAGCTAACTGGCGCATAAAACGACGTCGCGGGGGGAGTTGCTTAGCAGAAGAACTGGTTTCAGAGAGTGGGAGATTGACGGCGAGAGGTGAATCGCAAGGCAAGAAACTTGTCATAAGCGCTCCATCGGCGAGGTTGCGATGGCTGCACCTTAAAGAGCCCGCATGACGCTAGCGTGACAGTACACTTTATGCAACAACGAAGTTTTTTTGCGCCGCGTCATCTTATCGTCACGATGTTAGCGTAGCAATCTGAGGCCGCTAATGCAGCGCACTCATGAACAACTTACCGCCGACCATGAGCAAACAAATAATAATGCCCCAGCGCAGAATATTCTGCGGTAAGCGAGTCGATAGCATGACGCCCGCAATCACGCCCGGCACGGAACCCGCCAATAGCAAAAGCAGCAAATGAAAATCGACATTGCCGATGATCAGATGGCCCATACCAGCGATCATTGTCAACGGAATCGCATGCGCGATATCGGTTGCCACCAACTTATGCGGCGTCATCCGCAAAGGATACAAATACGTCAAAATCATCGCCCCGAATGCGCCAGCACCAATTGAAGTCAAAGACACCATCACGCCAAGAAAAATACCGGCGACTATCGTTAGCGGCTTTTGCCATTGTTTGAAATGCTTAGCATCTCGCAGACGAAAATTTTGCCCTAAATTATGCAGTTGTTCCTTGAACAAAATACTGAGCGCGGTCATCACTACCGCAGCGCCGATTGCCATCTTTAAAAACGATAAATCGACGCCAAGATAGCCTAACTTCATCAAAGTGATCGTCATTGCCGCCGCTGGCAAACTGCCGGCCCACATCCGCCGCACCACCTGCCAATCGATTAAATTGGTGTTGTGATGCATGCCGACGGCGACTGATTTCGTCAGCGAGGCAAACCACAAATCAGTGCCGATGGCGGCAGTCGGCGCGATACCAAAGATAAGCAGCAAAATCGGCGTCATCACCGCACCACCGCCAACGCCTGTCAAACCCATTAGCATGCCCGTCAGGAAGCCAGAAATTGCAAACATCATCGCGCATCTCCTTTGATCTTTGGCTATCAAAGCCTGCGACACATCGCACTAAAGAACGC
>JACPVY010000607.1 GCA_016197345.1 Burkholderiales bacterium | reverse complement strand
TCTCGATCTACAACCGGTGCCGCATGTGTCTGGCGTCGTGCGCTTGCCTGGTTCGAAAAGCATTTCCAACCGCACGCTATTGCTCGCCGCCTTAGCGCAAGGTGAAACGCAGATTTTTGATTTGCTAGCGTCGGATGATACTTTGGTGATGTTGAATGCCTTGCAGGTGCTAGGCGTACATTGGCGGCAAGATGCGGGCAGCGATATTGCCCATCCAGCGCAAAATTATGTGGTGCAAGGCGCGGCGGGCAAATTCCCCAATAGCCATGCGGATTTATTCATGGGCAATGCTGGCACGGCAATTCGGCCATTGACGGCGGCACTCGCGGTGCTAGGCGGTGATTACACTTTGCACGGTGTAGCGCGTATGCATGAACGGCCAATTGGTGATTTGGTCGATGCCTTGAATGCCATCGGCACTAAAATTGAATACACTGGGCAAGTCGGCTATCCACCTTTGCATATTCACCGCAGCCATATCCATCAACATCACCTCAAAGTGCGCGGCAATGTTTCTAGCCAATTTTTGACGGCAATTTTGATGGCGGGGCCGTTGATCGCGAAAACAGAGAGCTTGGAAATTGAAGTCGAAGGCGAGCTGATCTCTAAACCCTATATCGAAATCACGCTGAATTTAATGCGCCGCTTTGGCGTAGAAGTGACGCAGCAAGGCTGGCATCACTTTAGCGTTGCCCCTGGTCAGTGCTATCGCAGCCCCGGCAGCATCCATGTCGAAGGCGATGCCTCGTCCGCCTCCTACTTTTTAGCAGCGGGTGCAATTGCCGGCGGCCCGGTGCGCGTCGAAGGCGTGGGCCGCGATTCGATTCAAGGTGATGTGCGTTTTGCCGAAGCCTTGGAAAAAATGGGTGCAAAAATTGAAATGGGGCCGAATTGGATAGAGGCCAGTAGCCACGGCGGTTTGCACGCGATTGATATGGATTTCAACCATATCCCCGATGCGGCGATGACGATTGCGGTGGCGGCGCTATACGCCAATGGCACTAGCACGCTGCGCAATATCGCGAGCTGGCGGGTGAAAGAAACGGATCGCATTAGCGCGATGGCGACTGAGTTGCGCAAACTCGGGGCGACGGTGGAAGAGGGCGCGGATTATCTAAGCGTGACGCCGCCAGCGGCATTGCGCCCAGCAACGATCGATACTTATGACGATCACCGCATGGCGATGTGCTTTTCGCTCGCGAGCTTGAATGGTGTGCTATGCCACGGCACACAAGTGCGGATTAATGATCCGAAATGTGTTGCCAAAACTTTCCCGGATTATTTCGATGCCTTCAAAAGTATTGCGCGCTAAGAAAATCTATAGCGATGAAGAATTAGCGCTAAAAGACCTGCGCCGCATTCCCGGCGTGGGTAAAAGCATCGCGCTAGATTTTTATGCGCAGGGTTTTCGCTCTGTCGATGAATTGAAGGGCCGCGAGCCAGATGCCTTGTATCAGCGCCAATGCGAAATTCAAGGCTGCCATGTCGATCGTTGCTGGCTATACGTCGCGCGCCTAGCGGTGTATTTCGCTGAAACACCGGAGCAAGAGCAAGAAAAGGCAAAATTGCTATGGTGGAATTGGAAGGATTAGCCTGAAGTAATGGGCGTACAGGTTTTTATCAGTGCTATATGTAACAAAATCAAGTAATTACGCCGCGATGGCTTGGCCTGTGCTATGCGTATTGGTATCTTTTGCAGAGTGGTTCTCAGTTTTTCAAACATTCCCTTAATTTTGCAGTTCAACCCTGTTTTCATGCTTTCTGTCGAATTGGCAAAGAAAGTAATGCGGTCAATTCATATAATTTCTTCATTGAAACTTTTTGCCCCAAAGGACAACGATGAAAAAAATATTTGCTGCATGTAGCTTAGCGTTTGCATTTGTCTTGCCAGCGCATGCCTCCCAACTCGACGATTTATTGGCAAAACATCTGCAAGATAAGGCCGTGCCAGCGATGGCGGCGCTACGGATTAAAGATGGCAAAGTCGTCGAGCAGGTGGTGCGCGGTGTGCGCGCCAATGATAGTCCAGAAAAAGCGACGCTAAGCGACCGTTGGCATATAGGCTCTAACGCGAAAGCACTGACGGCGACTATGATGGCGCGCTTGGTCGAGCGTGGCGTGTTGTCATGGGATAAAACAATGCAGCAATATTTCCCAGAAATGCAAATGCAAGCGCAATACCGGGATTTGACCTTGGTTGATCTGTTATCGCATCGTGCTGGTATGCCGCCCAACATTGATGAAAAATGGATAGAGGCGACCCGCGACGACAAACGTCCAATGTTTGAGGTGCGACAAGAATTCGCTTTGAAGGGCTTGAATGAGCCGCCTATCGGTACTGCGCGCGGTGAGATGTTTTATTCCAATACTGGCTATGTGATCGCCTCTGCCATTGCCGAAAAGGTCACTGGGAAGAGCTTCGAAGTGCTGATGCAAGAAGAGGTGTTTTTGCCGTTGGGCATCAAAACCACGTTTGACCCCGCAAAACGCGGTGAAGTGATTGGGCATGAAAATGGCAAGCCAGTAGTTGGGGCGGCAGTCGAAAATCCGCCAGCGATGGGCGCTGCTGGTGAGGTGCGTTTGACGATGCAAGAATGGGCTAAATTTTCGATTGATCAGATGTTAGGTGAGCGTGGCAAAGGCAAACTATTGAAGGCGGAAACCTATCGCTTCTTGCATGCCCAGCAAGGGACCTCGAAAAGTGCGCTGGGGTGGGGAATTAAAGATGATTTCCCGAAAGATGCACCTGTGCGCATGATTAGTCATGCTGGCTCCGATGGTCATTGGTATGCCATTATTGGCTTAGCGCCGGATTCCTTGGAAGGTTTGCTAATTGCAGCCAATGCAGCAGAAGGAACCGAGGCGGCGTTGAAAGAATCCATGATCTTTAAAGAAATTGCCGCGCAGTTTGGTAAGAAAAAATAAGTATGGGCTGTTTGAATCGCTCATAAATGAAAGATTTATCCGCAATGCCAGTGCTAAAACAGCACTGGCATTGTTGTTTGTACGCTAGCGAATGGTTTGTGTTTGATACGGTAGCGTGTATTTTGCAGTGCCAGAAATTGTCACGTTAGCGCTAGAAAATTTAGTCGTTTCTGCATTGTTTTGCTGCTTTGCTGATACCATCGCCGTTTGCTCAAGCTTCAAAGAATGGGTCTTCATGACATCTCATCATATTCCTGTCATCACCATCGATGGCCCCACCGCGTCTGGCAAAGGCACGGTTGCCCATCGAGTTGCCGATCGTCTCGGCTTCCCGTCGGGTGAACCCGCGGATCAATGCGAAGGCGACGGCGACACCGACCGCCGCCGACACGAAGTTCTGCACGGCGAGGCGATAAATGCTGGACGAAGTATTCGTTTTACAGAAGT
>JACPVY010000606.1 GCA_016197345.1 Burkholderiales bacterium | reverse complement strand
GATAAAACAGAAATACTTAAGCCGCATAACAGGGCAACCAGTGGCAAATCGGCGAGTTTGTTCGCGCGCCAACTCGCCATTGCGCACACTGCCATACAGCCTAGCGCTAGCGACAAATCACCAAAGCTAATCGGATGATGCGTGTAGCCATCCACCCGCTCCATCCCTAGCCAAAATTTTTGCAGTAGGGCGAGTAAAAACGCCCCGATCACCCCGATGCATAGCCCTAGCCAAAAATAGCGGATGTGGGGCTTTAAATAGCCGACAAAACCAATGCAACTGAGCGCCAATAACATGCGTAGCGGCCCATCAAGGCTCGCCAGCCCGCCATCGGTGGCGAAACCGCGAATTGCCGATAATACAAAAAAGCCAGCAAATGCCAGCACAATGCCGCGTATTGATGAAAAATGCTGACGATACCAAGCCATTAAGCCAGCTTGCCCACCGCTACAAACCAGCCACACACAAGCCAAGAGCATCGCTACCTGTATCAACGCCATCCCAAATGAGGTGGTGAGTGCCATCACCGGCAGCGCAAATACGCACACCGCCGCCCAGCTATTCGCGTGGGGCGTCACGGTGGCATGGTCGAGCGCAGCGGAAGACGATGGAGCAAGCTGACTTGGCATAAGCTTTGTTGACTTTCGGTGTTTATTTTGCTGAAAACGGTAGGGCGCATTATAAATTATTCAGATGCCAAGGCAGAATAAATCTGTTGTCACGTTTGCAGCGTTTTTACCTTGTAAAGTCTTGTAAAGCACACTAGCGCGCTGACGGGCGGCATGGCTAAGGTAAGATGGCGGCTTGGCGCATGATATTGGTGCAATCTCGGTCAAATTCATGCAGTGCGATGGGGTGTTAGCCCTTGCCGAGTTCCCTTAACCTGTTTTTTGATGAGTTGTATGCCTAGCCTAGCCCATGCTTTCGAGCGGATTTTGATTTGTCGCACGGACAATATCGGTGATGTCGTGTTGACCTTGCCTTTGGCCGGGTATCTGAAACAACACTATCCCGGTGTTCAAGTCGATTTCTTGGTACGCGGCTATGCGGCCCCTGTAGTGCGACTCTCGCGCTTTGTGGATCAAGTGTATTGCCAAGAAGATTTAGGCGACGCAAGCTGTTTTTTCGCCAAGGGCGCTTGGACGACGGTGATTTTCGCCTTTCCGCAGCGCGCGCTAGCCAGCGCCGCCAAGCGCGCCCGCCTGCGCGTCGCGGCCCTCGCCGGCTACGCGCTGCGTCGCGGTCGCCTCGAGCTCCCGGTCGCCCTCGGCCTGTCGGTCGAG
>JACPVY010000605.1 GCA_016197345.1 Burkholderiales bacterium | reverse complement strand
GCTACGGTCAATTTGCCATGTGCTCATTGATTGCGATCCTCTTCCTTTTGGATTGAGCGTGACTGTGCTGATGCCCGGTCGAAGTGGATTTTCAGAGATACTTCGGCCACTTGGCATTCATTATCCCGATACGAATGAGCGCCCCATCCTCGACAGGTTTCTGATCAGTCCGCGATAGACGGCCCAAACAAGTCGTTGGTGATCTGTCCCCCGCGCACTACCTCCTCCCCTTGCTCACCGCTGCCTGGGTGAGGTGCCGCCATAGAGACGATGTGCCCGCTCTGAATGAGCAAGCCATCGTAAGCAAGCACCCGCAGTCGATTGATCCTCTTCGTGCCCTTGGGGAACTGGATCAGATCGTCGTACAGCCTGGGGTGATCGGCACGCGCCAATTCAAACACCAGGCGGATCGGTTCCCCACTAACCTTGGTGTTGGCGTTCATTGCTTGCTCCCCGATGGCGTCGCACCTTGATCGGCCCGTGGTGCGGCCATCACCGTCCGCGCATAGTTCTGCCCTGCCAGTTGAAAGCCCCGTACATTGGCGAACATGGGCTCCTTGACCTCATGGATCTTGTGATTCGGGAATGCCGCCTTCACCGCCTTCTTGAACAGGAAGGCACCGCCGCCGACCAGGATGATGTTCTGCAAGCTATGTGGCGATTCGATGTACTGCTTCATTGCCGACACGGCCTGCTGCGCTACCGCCTCAGCCATGGGCATGAATCTGGTGATGTCGTAGGACTTCTGGAAAATCACCGGCTGTTTGCCCGTTCGCAAAGCCAGATCGATGGCATCAAGGTCGCGATAAGGGCTGCCAATGTCCTTGGTGATCTCGGCCGCGATCAGGCGCAGCACATCCGACATGCCACGGTTGAACGAATGGCTTTGCTTTTGAACCTGCCTCATGCCCCTGGCCACCAAAATAAAAGTATTTTTTCCGACACATTATTATATTATAATAATAATGGCATAACGTTTTAAATCAATGTTAAAGTCCATT
>JACPVY010000604.1 GCA_016197345.1 Burkholderiales bacterium | reverse complement strand
ACAATTTTTTTAAATTTGAATTAAAAAAAACATTATCGGTAATTCCATTTTAAAATTTCATGAAAAAAAATTTTGAATTTCACGAAATCGGCGATTTCGGTCAAATGAATATAATTTCCCACATCAGAAAATGCATGAGCGTGGCGGTGTGGATTAAGCACGATGCTAAGGTCAGGGAAAAACCAAGCAGCGCGCCGGAGAGGGACAGACAGGCAGCGTTATTGCCTTGCCGGATCAAAACCAGCTCATCCCACGGTGTCAAAAAGGTATACACCTGAAAGAACGCGAACAGGAGTACGCCGGACAGTACTAAATACATTGCGTAATTGACGATATCAGACAAGGCAGACCTCGAAAGTTGGGTGTATCGGTGTTGGCAGGGTATCATACGTCCGCACTGGCAGGGACGAGAAGCGCCAGTACATGCCCCCAGCCAAATTGTTGGAAGTATATTAAGTCAAAATCCACGCATGACAAAACGAATTTTAATCCTATCAGTCTTTGTAGTCGCCTCTTGTGGTTTGGCCTATGAATTGATTGCTGGTGCCTTGGCCAGTTATTTGCTAGGCGACTCGATTTTGCAGTTCTCCACCATCATCGGCAGCTATTTGTTTGCGATGGGCGTTGGGGCGCATTTCTCGAAATACGTGGCAGATGACGACGTGTTATCGCGTTTTGTCGATATTGAACTGATGATAGGTCTGCTCGGTGGGGTTTCTGCTGCGCTGTTGTTTTTATCGTTCGCCTGGATGACAACGCCGTTTCGCACCTTGCTCTATGTGATGGTGTTTTTGATCGGTTTGTTGGTCGGGATGGAAGTGCCGCTGGTGATGCGGGCCTTGAATGCGCGGGATACTCAATTCAATGAACTGGTCAGTGGGGTGTTGACCTTCGATTATCTCGGTGCGCTTGCTGTGTCCCTGTTATTCCCCTTGGTGTTAGCGCCGCATCTGGGTTTGACCCGTACAGGCTTTTTATTTGGGATGACGAATGTTGCGGTCGGTTTGTGGACGATCTACGCTTTTCGGCATGAATTAGCGAATGTTGGCGGACGTTTGCTGCGTGCAGCAACCGTCATGTGCATCTTGGTAGCGGGTTTTATCAGCTCGGATCAATTGGTGTATTGGGGCGAACACGGCTTGTTTGGCGACGAAGTGATTTATTCGACGACGACACCATATCAACGCCTCGTTATCACGCGCTGGAAAGACGATGTGCGCTTGTATATCAATGGCAATCTGCAATTTTCATCGCGTGACGAGCATCGCTATCACGAAGCGTTGGTGCATCCTGCGCTACAAACGCTGCCGTGGGCTAAGCGCGTCTTGGTGCTAGGCGGGGGCGATGGCTTAGCGCTGCGGGAAATTTTGCGTTATCCCCACATTGAGCACGCGACCTTGGTTGATCTTGATCCGGCGATGATCAATGCCTTTCGCAATCGGCCTGAGTTGACTGCATTGAACAAAGGCTCGTTTAGCGATAAGCGGGTCACCGTGGTGAATGCCGACGCTGCAATCTGGCTGCAAAATAATACTGAGATGTTTGATTTGGTAATCGTCGATTTTCCTGATCCTTCTAGCTTTGCGCTAGGCAAACTCTATTCTGTGCCGTTTTATTCGATGGTAAAGAAGCATTTGTCTGAGCATGGTTTGGTGGTGGTGCAATCGACTTCGCCATTTTTTGCGCCACATGCGTATTGGACAGTTGATTCCACGCTACGTGAAGTGGGCTTTAGCACCTACCCTTTCCATTTATATGTCCCTTCGTTTGGCGAATGGGGTTTTGTCATGGCCTCGCCCCATCCTAACTACCAACCGCCGCAGCAATATCGTTTGCCTATGCGCTATTTGAATGCTGAAACGACGCGCGAAATGTTTGTCTTTCCGCCGGATATGCCACATTTGCAGATGGCGCCGAATCGCTTGAATACGCAGTCGCTGGTGCATGAATTTGAGCGCGATTGGCGCAATGTGATCCGCTAGGTGGCCAGCGTGGATAGGCGTTCATTTTTGATCTCCAGCGCTTCAGCCGCAGGTGGCTTAGCGCTAGGTGGTGGCGTGTTTTGGCAATGGCAGGAAATCAAGGCCGAGGCCCGCTACCCCGGTCGTGCTGAAGGCCATTATCTGCGCGATAAAAAGCAATTGCCGCCTATTAGCGAGACGATAGAGACTGATGTCGTCATTTTAGGTTCTGGAATTGCAGGCTTAAGCGCTGCGTGGAAAATGAATAAACTGGGTAAGCGCAATTTCTTACTCGTCAATGGCCCGCAAAAACATGGCAATGCCGCGGGTGGTCATTTTGGCGACTATGCTTACCCAACTGGTGGCCATTATTTGCCGCTGCCATCGCCTGAATCGACCCATGTGCGCGAGATTTTGTTTGATCTTGGCATTATCTTGCGCGATCCCTATGCTGAAACACCGTATTACGACGAGCGCTATATCTTGCATGCGCCTGAAGAGCGCTTGTTGATGAATGGCCAGTGGCAAGATGGATTTTTGCCCGTGGAGGGCGTGCCAGCATGGGAATTAGCCGAACATAAGCGCTTTTTTGCCGAAGTTGAACGCTTGCGTGCCTTAAAAGGGCGTGATGGCCGACGTGTTTTCGTCTTTCCAACGGCGCTGTCTTCGAGTGATGCCGAATGGTTGAAGCTCGATCAAATCACGCTAAAAACCTGGCTAGAACAAAATGGCTATCGCGCGCCGACTTTGCATTGGTATTTGAATTACTGCTGCCGCGATGATTATGGCCGCCGCTATGATGAGATT
>JACPVY010000603.1 GCA_016197345.1 Burkholderiales bacterium | reverse complement strand
GTCACCACTCCAATTCCAGATTTCGCCTTCTATCTTCTTGCCCGCTTCAACCGTGTAATACCAAGGCCCGTCATTGCGCGCTAAGGAATAGACGATGAACGTGGCGCCCGCATTACCGCTATTGAAGAAATTCAATGTCACTTGGCGCGCCGTATTGTTGACGCCAGCATGCACCGCAAATTCATAGGGCAGGGCGCAAGCGGGGCGCATACCGCCTGTCAGCAATTCTTGCACCGGAAAACCTTGGAACGCTGGTGGTTGCGGATAAGGCTTACCGGTTGGCACGCTATACGAGGTATTGCCGGGGACAGTGCTTGGCCACGACACGTTCGGCTGATTGAAATCAAAGGCCGAACGCAAATCACCACAAACAGCGCGCCGCCACGGCGAAATGATTTTTGCGCTGACACTGTCGCGATTCTTACCCAAGCCCTGCACCAGCCATTCTTCCAAAAAGCGAATTTTCGAGGTGTGATCAAATAATTGCGAGCAAACGCGGCCACCTTTACTCCACGGCGAAATGACCAGCATCGGTACGCGTGGCCCTAGCCCGACTGGAATACCATTGTAATTTTCGTATTGGCCGATATCGCTCAGCGTGTTTTTGCCCATATTGCCGTCTAGTGCCGCCATCACTGGTGGCATATGATCAAAAAAGCCATCGTTTTCATCGTAGGTCAGCAAGAAAACGGTTTTCGACCAGACTTCAGGATTGGCAACCAAGGCCGCTAGCAAACGCGCCGTCAGGTTTTCGCCAGCATTCGGCGAGTTGGATGGATGCTCGGTGTAGTCATTCGGCGCGCAAATCCATGACACTTGCGGCAAACGGTTGTTTTTTACGTCGTCCGCGAAGGCATTCACTAACCAATTTGCGCGCGTGCCACGGGTATTCGATTCGGTTGAACCGGGCGCAATCGCGCGGGCTTTTTGATACAAAGGGGAATTGGTGGAAAGGCGGGAGCCATCAGCATTGACGCGAAAATTTTTAAAATAGGCTAAATAATTATCACCGTAATTATCCCATTCTTGATATACCTTCCAGCTGACATTATTTGCTTCTAAAATTTCAGCATAGGTTGTCCAATTTGGCGCGGAAGCAGTCACAGAAGGCGTAATATTATCGTATTTAGGGTCATTATGATAATAACCTGCGCTATCAATATTATATAAACTACCCATGCTTTTAATCCAACCCATATTGCTACCGCTTAATGAAAATAAGCGATTCGGGTCGGTTGCACCAAAAATTGAACAATGATAAGCATCGCAAATAGTAAAAGCATCTGCTAATGCATAATAAAATGGCAAATCTGTGCGGGTAAAATAACCCATCGATAAGGCTGTTTTTTTCTTCACCCATGCATCCCAACCTTGCCAAGTACTTTGCGCGCCTTTCCATGAATGATCTGTGCCTACCGCTAACGCGCTGGTATTTTTGGTATCAAAGTGAAATGGCAACACTGGATTGCCTGCTGCATCTGGCTGCAACCAGACTGGTTTGCCATTGGGCAATTGAATCGCACGCGGATCATTAAAACCTCGGACGCCACCAAAATTACCAAAATAATGGTCAAATGAACGATTTTCCTGCATGAAGATGACGACATGCGCGACATCGGCGAGGCTGCCAGTTGCGTTGTTGGCGGGTACCGCTAACGCTTCGCGAATCAAATTGGGGAATAGATTGCTAGCGGCGGTGATACCGGCGACAGCGAGAAATTTACGTCTTCCAGAATTATTGGGATTTGTCATATTTTCCTTGGCGCATACACATGATGCGCGGCACAGTAAAGAATAAATTAGCTTAAAAACTAGCGCACAATCTGGCTACGCTCT
>JACPVY010000602.1 GCA_016197345.1 Burkholderiales bacterium | reverse complement strand
TTCCACACTCGGCATGTCGAGGAAGTCGTCACGCCGGATGCCGTCAGCATCCTCGACGAACTCACGCGACATTTTGACGAACCGTTCGCCGACTCCTCCGCGATTCCGACGTATCTGGTGTCGCGGCTGGCGAGCCGCAGCGTGAAAGTGGTGCTTTCGGGCGACGGCGGTGACGAGGCATTCGGCGGCTCCCGCGTGGTGCTGGCCAATTCGGAGGTGTTGATTAAGAAAAGTTTGAAGGAATTGAGTAGTGAATTAGATCCAGAACAATTCTGGCAAAGTCACCGCTCGACCTTGGTCAATGCGTTGGAAATTTCCAGCATAGAGCCAAATTTGGCAGGGCAATTGGTGATTAAATTGAAAAATCGGCGTGAACAATTACCGGTTTCGGAGAGTTTTGTCAGGAAATTTCGGCAAATGTAGCACCGCCAGCGCGGTTGGGCGGCGCTGGCGGAAACGAGTGTTGCTGTTATTCACTGCGGCGTTCATGGTCGGCGCGATTCCGTTCTGCACGTTCTTTGGCCGCTTTTTCAGCATGTTCCTCGTAATCGGCCTTATCGCATCCCCACAAAATACTGCACATCAGTACGAGCAATAAAATGGTGATCTTTTTCATTTGCTGTTCCTACTTCATTCAATGAGTTTCGTTTTTTTCTTTGCGCGCTACATACTGCTTAACGGCAACCTTTGCCATCCAATTTAGTGTAGCAGAGCGGAGAAAAAGCATACGCGCTGCTCGCAAAGCGAGGCAAAAAGGGAGATAGCGGCAATGCGTACTTACAACAATGTTGGATTTTTATTCTTGCGCAGGCACAAAGAGTGGCAAGTCAAGCAAGAAACGGGTGCCGACGCCTAGCGTGCTTTCCACCCGGATTTGGCCGCGTAAAATCGACGTCACCAAGTTATAGCTAATACTCATCCCCAAACCAGAGCCGCCCTGCCCCATTTTGGTGGTAAAAAAGGGATCAAAGATGCGGGTCAAATGCTCAGCACTAATGCCGACACCATCGTCGGCAAAGGTAATCGCCACCATCTCATCACCGCGCCGCTCAGCCGTCAAAAACATATGGCCACAAGAGCGGCCATCATCAAACGCATGCAACATCGCGTTGTTAATCAAATTGGTGATGATTTGACCATAGGGACCGGGGTAGCTCGTCATCTCGATATCGTCAGGCATCTCAAGATGAATTTGATGGCCAGCATGCTTGATTTGATTGCCTAGCGTGGCGATGATATCGCGGCTGGTTTGCGCCAGATTAAAGATGCGGCGTTGTGCCGTACTGCGATCCAGCGCCACTTGTTTGAAGCTATTGACAAGCTCGGTAGCGCTGGTCAAGCCACGCATGATGACTGCCGTTGCTTCCGCATGCTCGGCCAAAAACGTATCCAACTCGACCCGCCGCATACCTGGCGCATCCATCTTGGCTTGCATCGCGCTATTGGTCGCCTGCAAGGCACTGGTGATCATTAAACAATTGCCTAGCGGCGTATTGAGTTCATGTGCCACCCCCGCCACTAAATTACCCAGTGCCGCCAGTTTTTCTTGTGTCACCAAATGCGCATGGGCATCATGCAACTGGCGATAGGCATGTGCATTGTCGAGCGCAATCGCACCATACGCGCATAGCGTGCGAAACACCAATTGCTCACGCTCGCCAAATGCATAGCGATGCAAAGACTGTACGCTGACGACGCCAAACACCCGCTCCCCCACCGCTAGCGGGACATACAAGGCGCTCATGGTTGGCATCGTGCCGGGAATGTGATTGACGTTGTTGTCGGGTGGTGTATCGAGTAGCAATTCGCGCCGTTCACGCAAACAGCGCACCGAAAAGGCGTCGGCATCACTCAATAGCATGCGCAAATTAGGGACACGCTGCCCCTGCTCGATACCAAACACCAAATTCAAATGTTGGCCATCAGGGTCTTTCAAAAAGACGAGGAAAGAAGCTGGCGTCAGCAAATCTTGTACATGGCGCGCTAGCGCTTCAAACACAATTGGCAAATCCAGTTTGGAAGCAATCTCACCACCGATTTCACATAAGCGCTCTAACGTGTCACTGGTTTGCTGCAACACCGCTGAGCGCCGCGCTTCAGACAGCGCTAATTGACGATGATGCTCGCCTTCCACCATGGCCGTTGCAGTTTGATGCTGCACCCGCATCGCCACCGCACGGTTTGTCACTTCTTGCCGATGCGCCTTATCGCGATCCAAATTTGCCTTGCAAATGACGTGATACGCGCGCAAATATTGGCCACGCTTGGCGCTTGTCAAAAGTAATTTTTGGCAAGCTTACGATATTTGCGCCAGATCACTTTTTGGCGCAATTTAGGGCGGGTCGTCCTAGGGGTACCCAGCTAGGCTAAGGCCTGGCTGGGGTGAGTCCATGGCCC
>JACPVY010000488.1 GCA_016197345.1 Burkholderiales bacterium | reverse complement strand
GGTGCGTCGCATTGGCTAAATCACGATGGCCAGACAGCAAATTCGCCATGCCGCCGACTTCACGTCCACCCATTGCATTCGGTTGCCCAGTCAAAGAAAAGGGGCCAGCACCGGGTTTGCCTATCTGCCGCGTCGCCAGATGCAAATTGATCAAGGCGGCGTTTTTTGCCGTGCCACTACTGGATTGATTCAAGCCTTGGCAATACAAGGAAAGCGCCGCTGGCGCGTTACCAAACCAGCGCGCTGCTTGCAGCAAATCCGCCTCTTGAATGCCGCAAATTTTCGCCACTTTTTCCGGTGAAAATTCGCGCAAAGTGTGCTTCAGTTCGGCAAACCCTTCTGTGTGCTCCGCGATAAACGCCGTATCGAGTAGCTCTTCCCATAGACAGATATGCAGCATGCCATTCAAGAAAGCAACGTCTGTCCCCGGTAAGATGGGTAAGAACAAATCGGCTTCACGCGCGCTATCGGTCGCGCGCGGATCGACAACAATCACTTTCATCTCAGGATTGGCGGCGCGCGCCGCTTCCAAGCGGCGATACAACACGGGGTGAGCGTAAGCCGGGTTGGCGCCGATGATCAACACCACGCTCGCTAATTCAATATCTTCATAGCTGCATGGCGGTGCATCGGCGCCTAGCGTCTGCTTATAACCCGCCACCGCACTCGACATGCACAAGCGCGAATTAGTGTCGATGTTATTGGTGCCGATCAAGCCTTTCGCCAGCTTATTGAAGACGTAATAGTCTTCGGTCAGCAATTGGCCGGAAATATAAAAGCCAACGCTATCTGGCCCGTGCTCGGCGATGGTCTGGGCAAATTTCTCAGCGAGAAATTGATAGGTATCAGCCCAACTGCTGGCACTACGCGTCTGTCCCCTCGAGCGGCGCAGCTCGGGTGTCAATAACCGCACTTGCTGCGTCACGCTAGCGCTACTGGTCAAATGCAAGTTACTGCCCTTGCTACAGAGCCGCCCTAAGTTCGCTGGATGCTCAGGATCGCCGCGCACGCTGATGATATTGATGCCATCCGTTTGCGCCAATACGCCACAACCAACACCACAATAGCAGCAGGTGGTTTTGACTTCTTGCACGGTTGCGAGCGGCGCATTCATATTGCCGGATACAACACAAATTGCGTCACATATTTTTCAGGCTCCACCTGCCACTTGGGATGTAGCGCGTAATTCTTTAGCTCGTCTTGATCAAGATAAACCCGTCCGCCGTCTAAGCGCACGCTAAAACGTGGCGTACACCCTTCATCGGGTGCGGTGGCACAACCATTTTCCAAGCCGATATGCCAGTTGTGTAAGGGGCAGGCAACTTGTTCCCCCACCACCAAGCCTTGCGATAATGGCCCGCGCTTATGCGGACATTGATCGAGCAAAGCAAACACCTTGCCTTCACCACTGCGAAATAAGGCCACTGCCACATGGGGGCCGCGATCCACCACGCGTGAACCCAATGGACGAATATCATCCAACGCGCAAATATCTATCCATTGCTGCATATGTCCCTCTCTCATTTCATACTTTCAACAATTCAAACTGCCGCGTATCGACCTGTGCTTTTTCTGGTTGATGCCAAGGATCGACCTCCCCTTCCAGACTAAACAACAGACGTTGGTACAAACTGCTACGCTTCTCGCCATCCTCCACCACGGCGCGCTTGATATGTTCCATCCCTACTCGCGTCAGGTAATGGACGGTACGCTCCAAATACCACCCCTCTTCGCGATATAACTGCAAAAACGCGCCCGCATATTCCAACACTTCTTCATGCGTTTTGAGCTTCACCAAAAACTGCGCCACTTCAGTTTTGATACCGCCATTGCCGCCGATATAAATTTCCCAACCGGAATCCACACCAATCACGCCGACATCTTTAATCCCCGCTTCAGCACAATTGCGTGGGCAACCTGAGACCGCTAATTTGACCTTGTGCGGCGCATACATCAAATTCAAGGCGCGCTCTAATTGCTGCCCCATCAGCGTTGAATCTTGCGTACCGAAGCGACACCATTCACTGCCGACACAGGTTTTCACGGTGCGCAAACCCTTGGCATAGGCCAAACCACTAGGCATGCCCAAGTCTTGCCATACGCTACGCAAGTCTTCTTTTTTGACGCCCAGTAAATCGATGCGCTGACCACCGGTGACCTTGACACTAGGGATCGCGTATTTATCGACCACATCAGCAATGCGGCGCAATTCAGTGCTATTCGTGACACCTCCCCACATCCGCGGAATGACAGAAAACGTGCCATCTTTCTGGATATTGGCATGCGCTCTTTCGTTGATAAAGCGCGATTGCGGGTCATCAATTGCTTCGCGCGGCCAGGTAGAAAGCAAGTAGTAATTCAGCGCAGGGCGGCACTTGGTGCAGCCATCTGGCGTTTTCCACGCCAAAAATTCCATCGTCTGCGCAATCGTCAACAGCTTTTCAGCGCGGATCGCGTCACGTATTTCTTGATGGCTATGCTCGGTGCAAGCGCATAGCGGTTTGGTTTTGCTGCTTTGTGAATAGTCGCCGCCAGCGGTGAAAGTCAAAATTTGTTCGACTAAGCCAGTACATGAACCACAAGAGCTAGACTTTATCGCCCTTGAGCACCAAGCGTTTATACACCCCACCGATCGGATCAGAGAGCGTAATTTCTTCGGTGCCCTCGCCGCCCATAAATTCACCCGCCGAAAACAAATCAATCCCCGTCACCTTTAATTTGGTTGAAGTGACAGACCCTTGATATTGACCGATGCCGAGCAAAGCAAGATGATTGGCGCACACTTTCGCCATTTCGAATAAGGGCGCAACCAAGCCATACACGGTGCCGCGATGATTGACACATTCACCTACAGCGTAGACACGTGGATCATAGGTCTGTAGCGTGTCGTTGACGACAATCCCGCGATTGCAATAAATCCCCGCGCTTTGCGCTAGATCGGTGTTAGGGCGAATGCCAACGGCCATCACCACTAATTGCGCCGGCACTTCCAAGCCATCGGTAAAGCGTATCGCTTGTACATGGCCGTTTGCATCGCCGATCAATTCTTGCGTATTTTTGCCCAACAAAAATTTCAGGCCACGTTGTTCGAGCGAGGTCTGCAGCATTTTGCCGGCGACGGGATCAAGTTGGCGCTCCATCAACCACTGCGGTAAATGCACCACCGTCACATCCATGCCGCGCAATTTCAAACCATTTGCCGCTTCCAAGCCCAGCAAGCCACCGCCGATGACCACCGCATGGGTGTGGCGGCTCGCGGCGGCAATCATGTCGTTGGTGTCTTTGATATCGCGATACGCGATGACGCCCTGTAATTCCTTACCGGGGACAGGCAGCATAAATGGGTGGGAGCCAGTCGCCAACAGCAAGCGATCATAGCTTTCGCTACTACCGTCGTCGGCATAGACGACTCTAGCGATGCGGTCGATGCGAGTGATTTTCTTGCCGACGTGTAACGTGATGCCATGATCGCGATACCACTGCTCATCGTTCAAGATAATGTCTTGCACGCTTTGCTCACCAGCCAAGACGGGAGATAGCAAGATGCGGTTGTAATTAGTATAGGGTTCGGCACCAAACACGGTGATGTCGTACATATCCGGCGCCAACTTCAGTAATTCCTCTAGCGTCCGCACGCCTGCCATGCCATTACCCACCATCACTAATTTCATCTTCTTCATTGCGCATCCTTTTTTTGAAAATGGCCAAGCTTGAAATCGTCGTATCGCCCATACATAAGCAAGAGCAGTGCCAGATGCTGCAAAGCATCATTTCAATTCGGGCCAATAAGAAGAAATGCAGTAAGCCATGTCTTCGGCAATCAACTGGATCAAAGCAGTGCAGTGCACCAATTCATCTCTTTTATTATTCTTGCAATAATTTAGTGCATCTTTCTTGCCGCAGTTTGGTGCAAACGCACCACTTCAATTCACCTTCAGCAAGTCGGCAAAGTCATTTTGCTGCATGGCACAACACTTGCATTTACTGCATGAGGCAACACCTCCGTCCACACTGATCGCAAGGAAAAGCATGCAAACCACTTCGTTTTGGAAAGCGGGACATACTCCCACCTTACTCGCGTCATTTTTCTATTTTGACTTAAGCTTTATGGTCTGGGTTTTACTGGGGCCACTTGCCGTGTTAATCGCGAAAGATCTTGGCCTAAGCCCAGCACAAAAAGGACTGATGGTCGCCACCCCCCTACTAGCAGGCGCGCTATTGCGGATTGTGATGGGGGTGCTAGTCGATCACTTGAAGCCGAAAAAGGCTGGCTTGATAGGGCAAGTGCTGGTGATGCTAGGCTTAGCCGTGGCGTGGCAAGCTGATATGCACCATTACGATCGTTTGTTGGCACTCGGTGTTTTGTTAGGCGTCGCTGGCGCCGCTTTTGCCGTGGCGCTACCGCTCGCTTCACGCTGGTATCCACCTGAGCATCAAGGCACGGCGCTCGGCATCGCTGGCGCCGGCAATTCTGGCACTGCCTTTGCGGCGCTATTTGCACCTAGTTTAGCGCTCGCTTATGGCTGGCAAAACGTGTTTGGCTTGTGCTTAATTCCTTTAGCCATCGCGTTTTTGGTCTACATCTTTTTTGCTAAAGATGCACCGAATAGCCCACCAAGCAAATCACTACTCGAATATTTGACGGTGCTGAAAGATAAAGACGCGTGGTGGTTCATGTTTTTTTATAGCGTGACGTTTGGCGGTTTTTCTGGTCTCGCCTCCTCACTGACGATTTATTTCAATGGTCAATATGGTCTGTCACCTGTCACTGCTGGGTATTTCACCGCGGCATGTGTGTTTGCTGGTTCGCTCGTACGCCCCTTGGGTGGTCGTATCGCGGATCGGATCGGTGGGATTAAAACGTTAGGCATCATGTACACGCTAGCTGCCAGCTTTTTATTCCTCGCCAGCTTTGGTTTAAGCAGTGCTGGTGCGGCGGTAGTGGTATTTGTCTGCGCGATGCTGGCGCTAGGGACAGGCAATGGCGCCGTATTTCAACTCGTGCCGCAGCGCTTTCGCAAAGAAATTGGTGTCATGACCGGCTTAGTTGGTATGGCGGGTGGGATCGGCGGCTTTTATCTAGCCTCTAGCATGGGCTATTCAAAGCAATTGACAGGGAGCTACCAAACTGGTCTAGTGATCTTTGCCTCGCTCGCGGTGATCGCCTTGATCGGCCTGACCCTAGTGAAAACCCGCTGGCGTACGACTTGGGGCAGTGCAGCCATGACCACCGCCAAAATTTAGCTCTGACAATTATTGTAAATATGTCCCTTATTATTGCCACCGATCACGCTAGCGCTTGCGGGCCACGGCCGAGAAATGAAGATTTCGTTGGCATGGTGACACCGCAAGAACCTGCGCTTTCGAGCAAAGGTTTGCTGG
>JACPVY010000487.1 GCA_016197345.1 Burkholderiales bacterium | reverse complement strand
GGCGTAGCCTGCGGCGCGCAGATCGCAGCGTTACTCAAGATTCGCCAAGGTGATAGCAGCCTGCGCAGCAGGTTTTATCGGCTCCCTTTTAGGATGAAGGCCAAGCAAGACATGACCGAGCAGAAAAATGCTGCGATGGGTTTTTTAATTATTGAAGAAGCCCCGCAAACTGTGGCGAAAAGCCAGTTGCCGCCTTGGAACATCCTTGTGGTGGATGACGACGAGCAAGTGCAAGCGGTCACAAAGATGGTGTTGCGCCACGTCCAATTTCGCGACCGCCCATTCAAGCTGATTAGCGCACGCTCCGGCAAAGAAGCCCGTGACATTTTGCGCGATACCCCAGAAGGTTTTGCCCTAGCGCTAGTCGATGTGGTGATGGAAACCAAAACCGCTGGCTTAGATCTGGTGCGTCACATCCGCGATGATTTAAAAGACCGCTCGATCCGCCTCATCATGCGTACCGGCCAACCCGGCCACGCCCCCGAACAAAATGTCGTGATTGATTATGAAATCGACGCCTACATGGCGAAAACCGACATTTCCGCGCAAAAACTTGTCACCGCCATCATCGCTTCTTTGCGTGCCTACGAATACATTAGTGAAATCAAGACTCTGAATGCCGAGCTAGAAGCACGGGTGGCGATGCGCACCGCTGAACTTGAAAAATTGGCGATGCTCGATGCACTGACCGGGGCTGGCAATCGCCGCCACTTAGAGCAGCGTGCAGAAGCCGAAATTTCAGCTTGCCAACGCGCGCAGCAAATCGCCGAACGCATAAGAAGTGCCATCGCTGCGCAAAACATTGCAGCCAATGGCAACATCATCCACATCACGGCCAGCTTTGGCCTCGCCGCGCTAGGGCCGGACCTATCGCTAGAAAATGCGTTGGCACGGGCGGACAACGCCTTGTATCGCGCGAAAAAAGGCGGCCGCAATCAAATTGCGCTGGATGACATCAGCTAATCTTTCCTCAATCGTCGCCTAGCACCAACGCTAGGCTTTTGCCCTCTGCATTTCTGATGACCACACTCACTTCCTACGAAAGCGTACTCGACGCGGCGACCATGATCGCCGATCCGCTTGCCGATCGCACCATCGCCACCATCCTCGGCCCGTGGCCGGATGAAGCAGCGCAACATAGCGCCCATTGGCACAACATCAACCTCGTCAATCAGCAGTTTGCCTACTGGCAAAGCAATGCCAGTTTGCATCAAGGTTTAGCGCCAGATCTACCGCCCGCCGTGCAGAGCGCGCTCCGAGAATATCTGCAACAAGGGCAAATCTTGCCACCATGGGCCGATCTAGCCAAAATCGAACGCGCCGAGACCTTGTTTTATGAATATGGCGTGTTGTCGTGCATTTTGCTGTTTTGTTCTAGCTTGCCAGAATGCTATGTGATTCCCGATTTAGCGGCGGTGCTGCATATTGCTGGACAGCTTGACGAACACACCGACGCGAGGGTCAGGGCGACGGCAGCCATGATTTTCCCTGTGATGCTACCGGGCGGCTTGAGCCAAGCCGATGGCAGCGGTATCGCCCAGATATTGAAAGTGCGCTTGATCCACGCCACTATCCGCAACTTGATTTTGCATGGTGACCCAGAGCAAACCCTGCAAGACATGCAGAATCAACTCGCTGGCGCCGGGCAAATTGCGGCCAATACCGAAGGACAGAATCAACGGCGCAACTTAGGCCAACAATTATTTGCCCACGGTTGGGATGCTAAACAAGACGGTCTACCCTGCAATCAAGAAGAATTGGCCTATACGCTATTGACTTTTAGCTATGTGTTTTTGCGTAGTATGCGACGCTTAGGGCTAGGTTTAGCAGCAGAAGATGAAGTGGCGTATTTGCATGCATGGAATGTGGTCGGTCATATTCTCGGCATTCGTAGCGAATTGATGGCGCACGATATGGCCCAAGCAAAAGCGCTTTTCATCCGCATGCAAGAACGTGGCCGTCTGCAACAACGCCAACCTGATCCCCGGCCACAACTCGGGCGCGCACTGATGCAAGCGATGGAAAACGTGATTCCGCTCGAATTATTCAAACCCTTCCCTAGCTTGATGACCCGCTATTTGTGCGGCAAGCAAAGCGCGCATGATATCGGCGTCGCGCAACGCCCCTCGACCATGACGCGCTGGCTGTTTGAAGCAGTGATGGGGGCGGTGCTAGGCATTGATCGCATCGCCCGCAAGTTTTGGCCGCATTTTGCGATTTCACGCTTTATCACCCGCGTGATCGGGATGCGCTTTTTGAGCGAAATCTTAATGAGCCAAACCCGACCGTTAAAACTACCCGATAGCGTGCTGAGTCAGATGAACCAATCTATGCAGACATGGCAAGTCGATGAAAAAGCACCCAAATGGATGCAGGTATTGGAAAAGCGTTGGCGGAAAAAGTAGCGGGAGTAGCGCGCCTATTGCCGCGCTTGAAAGCCTGAAATGCAAACAGCGTGCAATCGGCACACACCGATGGCACGCTGTTCTTAGATCACGGCTAAGGCCAGATCTTATTTTTTACTTTTATCTGCCTTAGCGTCTGCTTTTGCATCGCTTTTGGCATCATGTGCAGCCAGTTTTTCCTCTTCTTTTGGCTTCGCCTTTTGCACTGGCAAACCTTTGAAGAAATTTAAAGCTTGCGTCAATTGGAAGTCTTCCTTGCCGCCAAATTCAACAGGCTTACGTTTTTTGATGCGCTCTTGCTCGTACAAACGCATTTGCTCTTCATCGTCTTTCTGTTTAGCCGCATTGGCCGAAGCGTCTTTGTCGTTCGTCAAATGCTTTTGCAA
>JACPVY010000486.1 GCA_016197345.1 Burkholderiales bacterium | reverse complement strand
CAAATTTAGCGTAGTAAGATTTCTGCAGATTCGCTTTAATCTTAGGGGCGAGCGCATTGAGCTTGAGCGAAACGCGTGCGCTATCTTGTGCCTTGATAAGCTTAATTTCGTCTTCTGAAAAATGCTTTTTAAAGGCTGCTTCTTCGCCCATGCTTTTGATATCCGCCATAATCTTGGCTTGATTTGCAGCGAATTTTTTGGCGGTGGGGCTTTCCATAATGGCGGCATATTCATTCAACTCGTCGGCGCTGAAATCGCGTAAATAAATTTGCGCGGTCAGCTCGCTAATGAAATCTGGGCCTTCTATTTTGTCTTGCTCTTTAGCGAAATCGCGCTCGATTTGCGGCAACTCAGTTTGCAATTGTTTATAGATCGCATCGCGTTGTTCTGGCTTCAGAGTGTCAGTCTTATCCAAGTCTTCACGCGCTTTCGCCAGCATTTGCGTCATGATGTCGTGATTGAATCTTTGCCGTAGTTGCGACCACAGTTGCGTTAAATTTTGCGCTTTGGCAAAGCGCTCGACCGCTAGCTTTTGTTCGGCCGTGACAACGATTTGCGGCTTCGCTTCAGCTTCTTCCTCATGGGCATAGCTGGGCGCAACAAGTGACAGACTAAGACCTAAACCTAGCGCAAGTGCGCAACGTTTCAAATTGAGGGACATATCCATTTCCAAAAATGATCGTGAACGATTACAAATCTAGGGTAGCGATGACAGGGGTGTGGTCGGATGGTTGCTCCCATTTACGCGGCAATTTGTCGATTTCACACGCGCTGCACACGGCTTTCAATTCGTTGGAGAGCAAAATATGGTCGATGCGCAGCCCTTTGTTCAGGCGGAAACCCATTTGCCGATAATCCCACCAGCTAAATGACTTGGGCGGATGCTCAAACAAGCGGAATGAATCGTGCAAACCGAGATCGAGCAGGGCTTGCCATGCAGCGCGCTCTGGTTCCGAGACAAGTACTTGTCCTTCCCACGCAACGGGATCATGCACATCTTCATCTTTGGGGGCGATATTGTAGTCGCCCAGTACCGCAAATTTGCTGTTGGCTTGCATCTCTTGCGCAAACCATTCGCGCAAACTGGCTAGCCACGATAATTTATATGGATATTTTTCTGAATCGAGCGCTTGACCATTGGGGACATACACACAAACCAAACGTACGCCATTCACCGTGGCAGCAATGATGCGTTGCTGTTCGTCGGGGAAGAGCGGATTATTTTTGACGATATCAGTAAGCGGAGTGCGCGACAAAATAGCGACACCGTTATAGGTCTTTTGGCCGCTAAATGCGCAGTGATAGCCCGCCGCATTGATTTCCGCCAGCGGGAATTTATCATCCGTTAGCTTGGTTTCTTGCAGACATAGGGCATCGACCGGATTATTAGCCAGCCATTGCAACACTTGCGGCAGGCGAACTTTGAGGGAATTGACGTTCCAGCAGGCGATTTTCATGGCGGTGTATGCAGAATAGAGAAGAGAGCAGAATAGGGGACAGGCGAGCTTACCTAGCGCTGGTGTAAAAATCGCCGCCGTGTTGCCGCGGCGGCGATTGTAGCCAAACGCAATCTGAGTTGCTAGCGCTTAGCCCGCGCGTTTTTGCAGATAGCTGGTCAGCAAGCCTACTGGGCGGCCAGTTGCACCTTTAGGCGAGGTTTTCCACGCTGTGCCAGCCACGTCCAAGTGCGCCCAGGTGTATTTACGGGTGAAGCGCTCGAGGAAGCAAGCCGCGATGATGGAACCGGCACCGGGTGTCCCCATATTCGGGATGTCGGCAAAATTCGATTTCATTTGCTCTTGATAGATGTCAAACAATGGCATACGCCATGCGACGTCACCTGCTTCTACACCAGCGGCCAGTAAATCATTTGCTAAGCTATCGTGTGCTTCATCGTGGCGGGTGAATAAGCCCGAGGTATGGCTACCGAGGGACACCACGCAAGCGCCAGTCAAAGTCGCGATGTCGATCACGGCGGCTGGGTTGAAGCGCTCAACATAGGTGAGCGCGTCAGCCAAGATCAAACGACCTTCAGCATCGGTATTCAAAATTTCAATCGTTTGGCCAGACATCGAGGTGACGATATCGCCAGGGCGGGTCGCGCGGCCAGACGGCATGTTTTCGCAGGTAGCGACAACGCCGATCACATTCATTTTCAGGCCCATTTCTGTGATCGCACGCATCGTGCCAAACACCGAAGCAGCGCCGCCCATGTCGTATTTCATTTCATCCATGCCAGCGCCGGGTTTCAAGGAAATACCGCCGGAATCGAAGGTAATGCCTTTGCCAACCAAGACCACCGGCGCATCTTTTGGTTTGCCGCCCATGTGCTTCATGACGATGAAGCGTGGTGGTTCATCGCTACCTTGTGCGACAGCCAAGAAGCTGCCCATTTTCAGCGCTTCGATTTGTTTGCGCTCGAGCACTTCGATCTCGAGTTTATGTTCTTTGCCGAGTTTTTTAGCGAGGTTGCCCAGATAAGTCGGGGTGACCACGTTCGGCGCTAAATCACCCAATTCTTTTGCCAGTGCGATGCCGTTTGCCAGCGCCAGCGCTTGGGCAATTGCGGCTTTTGCAGACGTCGCAGCTTTGCTGGAAGCGACGGTCAAGGTCAATTTTTTGAGCGCAGTTGCTTCGTTTTCTTTTTTGCTTTTCAGGAATTCGGTGCTGTATTCTTGGGCTTGGCCAGCGGTAACGGCGGTTTTTACTGCCCAGTTGGTATCGCGGCCTTTGACTTCCAATTGCGTCAGCGTCAGCACGGCGTCGCTCGAACCGAGCGGAGCCAGCGCACGCAAGCTCGCTTCTACCGCCGAACTGTAATCGCGCTCAGTGACGACTTCATTGCTGCCTACGCCGACCAATAACACGCGTTCTGCTGCCACGCCTTCGAGCTTGCGCAGCATCAAAGTGCGCCCAGCTTTACCTGAAATATCGCCCGATTTGATGGCGGCAGTGATAGCGCCTTTCAGATCCAAGCTTTGTGCCTGGCTCGACAATTTCTTATTTTCATATACCGCTACTACGATACAGCCAGCTTTGACGGAAGCAAGCGAGGTTTTTGCGTCGATGGTTTTTATGCTAAAGTCCATGTGGTTCTCCTATCTATAGCCGCCATTATAATCGTCAATGATCTTTCAGCGCTCTTTACAACGCGAATTAGTCAGTACCGCAGGTGCGGTCTTTACTGCTATTTTCACCATCATCATCACTTTTATGCTGATCAAAATCCTCGGGCAGGCGGCTGGAGGGAAGGTCGCATCGACGGATGTTATTGCGCTGATTGGTTTTGCGGCCCTGAATCATATGCCAATTTTGCTGATATTGACGGGTTTTATTTCAGTGTTGATGGTGGTGACGCGATGTTATCAAGATTCGGAAATGGTAGTGTGGTTCGCTTCCGGCCAGAGCTTAGTGCGCTGGATTCGCCCTGTACTGGGGTTTGGCATGCCGCTGGTCGTGCTGACCGCCGTGCTCAGTTTAGTGGTGACACCTTGGGCCAATCGACAGAGCGATGAATTTAAAGAGCGCTTTGAAAAACGCGAAGATATCGCCAAAGTCGCACCCGGTAAATTTCAAGAATCGTCGAGTTCAGACCGGATTTTTTTCGTCGAAGGAATCTCGGGCGATGTCACCAAGGTGCAAAACGTGTTTGTCAGCGGCACTGAGGGGGGACGCACTAGCGTCATCGTGGCGAAAGAAGGCATGATAGAAACGCGCCCGAATGGCGACAAGATGTTGGTGATGCAAAAAGGGCGGCGCTATGACGGCGTGGCAACCCAAGCTGATTTCCAATTGATGGAATTTGAACGCTATACGGTACGCATCGCCAGCAAGGGGCCGCAACTAGAGAACGATCAATCGTCAAAAGCGCGCAGCACGCAAGAATTGATACGGCTGCCGACAATTTATAATCTCGGTGAATTAATGTGGCGTATCAGCTTGCCTGTGATGGCCTTGTTGCTGATGCTGTTGGCAATTCCATTGGGCTTTGTCAATCCGCGCGCAGGTCGCTCGGCGAATTTGATTTTTGCCTTGCTGCTGTATGTCACTTATAGCAGTTTGGTCAGTGCGCTACAGTCTAGCGTGATCCAAAACCGTATCAAGTTTTCACTCGCATGGTGGCCGCTGCACTTAGTCTTTGCATTGCTGATCGCGTTTTTGTTTGCGTGGTATGTCAATGTCAATAGCGCTTGGCATCCTAAAGTCTTGTGGGGCCGCGTCAAACGCTGTATCTGGAAAATCTCATGAAAGTTTTACACCGCTATTTTCGGCGCGAAATCACGCAGTCGGTGGTCTTTGTGCTGTTGGCGTTTTTGGCCTTATTCGCCTTTTTGGAACTCAATGGCGAATCTGCCGTGATAGGTAAGGGCGAATATCGCTTGCAGCATGCGTTTTTGTATGTGCTAGCGGGCTTGCCACAATATGCCTATGACGCTTTGCCGATTGCGGCGCTGATCGGCACTATTTATGCATTAGCGCAATTGGCGGCGCGCTCGGAATTTACCATCATGCGTGCGTCTAGCATGTCCACTTGGATGGCGGGCGGCATCTTGTTTCGCATCGGTTTTATTTTAGCCATCATCACCTTTGTCTTTGGTGAGTTTATTGCCCCGGTGTCGACCCAATGGGGGCAGCAAATGAAATTGCGGATGGTGGGCACCGGTTTGAGCCATGAATTTCGCAGTGGTTTGTGGACCAAAGATGTGATCAAGAGCAATGGCGTGACAGGCACTGCTATTGGGACACGCTTTATCAATGTTGGTGAAACCAGCGCCGATGGAACGCTGCAAAACTTGAAATTCTATGAGTTTGATCAAGACTTTCGTCTCAAAAATTTGATTACAGCGAAACGTGCGCATTTTCAGGGACAGAACACCTGGCATTTGAGTGAGGGTGTCGAAACGGTTTTTGATGGTGATGCGGGCAAGCGTTGGACGACGATGGATTTGAATGTCAAAGATTTGAAAATCGTCAGCGCTAAAGGTTTTAAAGAAAAAAATATCGTCTCTGAAATTACGCCGCAATTGATGACGGTGTTATTTGCTTCCGATCCTGATCGGATGTCGTCGCATGATTTGGCCTTGTTTAGCAGCCACTTGACGGAAAATCGGCAAAGCAGTCAACGCTATGAAATCGCCTTCTGGAAAAAAGTGACATATCCGCTCGCTGTCTTCGTGATGATGGCGCTGGCTTTGCCGTTTGCCTATTTGCATGTGCGTAGCGGCGGCGTGAGTTTGAAAATTTTCATCGGCATCATGATGGGGATTAGCTTCCATTTGCTCAACAGCCTATTTTCTACCTTGGCCTTGTTGAATACTTGGCCGCCTTTGTTGACGGCGATTGCGCCGTCCTTCTTATATTTTATGCTGGCCTTGCTAGCGCTATGGCGGGTGGAACGAACATGACGAACAAGAGCGAGCAAGGATTGATTTTATTTGCCCATGGCGCGCGCGATGCGCGTTGGGCCGAGCCGTTTAAGCGCTTACAAGCGCTAGTGCGGAGTGAGCGCCCGGCGGTGCGGGTCGAGTTGGCGTTTTTAGAGTTTATGACGCCCGGCTTACCGGAAATAGTGCCGCAAATGGTGGCAGATGGCGTGCAAAAGATCACGCTAGTCCCGGTGTTTTTAGCGCAAGGTGGGCATGTCTTGCGCGATTTGCCGCAGATGGTGGCAAATTTAAAAGAGCAATTACCCGCGTTAGATATCACCATTGCGCAGGCCATCGGCGAAGACGATGAGGTGATGCGGGCGATTGCTAAGTATTGCATCGCTAGTTGTGTATGACATCGCAGGGAACCTCGGAAAAAAACTTTGCGAGTATGATTGAACTGGCGAGCTTGTTTTTTTCAAGGTAAAAGTTTCGCTTCTTAATTCATCGTCTCAGGCTAAACTCTGCATCGCTCGCTACCGTTTTCGCGCTCCACCCTAGGCGGTAAGCTTAGATACTACATTTTTTAGATACTGCATTTTTCCACTCTTGTTTCCCTTTTCATTGTGAATAGCGGAAATGTCGGCAACACAATAATCATGACAAAAAGCTAGGGGAATCATAGATGAGACACAAAATCGTATTGTTGGCCTTGGCTTGTTCCATGCTCCCTGCGCTAGCAGCCGATGTTGTGCAGCCTGTAGGGGCAGCAAAACCTGCTAGCCGTGAACAATTGCAAGCCTGCAATGGGGCGGCAAAGCAGTTGAAAATGCAGGCGGCAGAGGTTGATCTCGCGCTAGCGGAAAGCGATGCTTGGCTACAGCGCTTGGAAGGACAGAAAGCGGGGATTGAAGACGGTAAGAAATATGTGCCCAAAGATCAAGCGGTGGCAGACTATAATCGCCGCTGTACGCAAACGCTATTTAATGCCGAAGATCGCACCGTCTTGTTTTTGCAGCAAGTGCCTAGCGATACCGCAATTGCAAATGGTAAATAGCGTGAGGTGAGCGAGTCAACTGCGATTGAGCGAAGGCAAATGAAAGAGAAATTGTTAATCTGTGTACTGGCCTTGCTGGCTGCGCCTGCGTATTCCGTCCCAGGCGCCAATAGCGAGCGTGAAAGAGCATTGAAACACGCGACCCGTGAGCAATTACGGGTGTGCGATCTCGCTGAGAGCCAGCTCAAACGCCAACAGCAAGAGGTGAATCAGGCCATCGCTGCTAATACCATGCTGCGAAATCAGATACGTGTGGCGCAAGCGCAATTAGACGAATCGCAAAAACAACTCAATACGATGGATGGCGATGCGGTGCTGGATTTTCATGCGAAAGAAAGCGCCCATCAGCGCTTAGTCGCCGAATATCAAGAGCAAGCGCGACAGGCGCAGGCGGCCAGTGAGGCCTATAACAAGGCGGCCGATGACTATAACCAAGGATGTGCGCAAATGGTGTTTCGCCTCGAAGATAGAAAGGCCTTACAACGCGAGCGCGCTGCCGGTAAATAGTCCTTGCTGAAGTGTGATTTAAGTGGGCCAGCGCTGCTATTTGCTTCACGCCGCGCCATCGCCCACCCCAACATGACCAGCACTGGCCCGGAAGTCTCGGGCAAGCCATGCACCATCTGCGCTAGCGTCAAACGAAAAATTCTCTCGTCGGGCCGGCTGCAATTTTCTATCGCAACGATAGGCATATCCGGCGCATAGCCTTGTGCTAATAAGCGTTCTGCTGTCGCAATCGCCTCGCGCCCACCCATGTAT
>JACPVY010000485.1 GCA_016197345.1 Burkholderiales bacterium | reverse complement strand
TGCTGCTGGTGCCGCTCGTGCAAATTTTTGCGATGGTGCTCGCGCTATTGGTCAATCAACAGCTACCCGGCATACGCTGGTTTCGCGCCGCCTACTATGTCCCCGTGGTCACCACAGTCTCGGTGGTTGGCATTATGTGGAGTTATATGTTGCACGAAGATGGCGCGGTCAATTATGTGCTGACGCGCTTGCATCTGCTCAATGCACCGATAGGCTGGCTCAGTAACGATAGCATCGCCATTTTCGCCGTAATGTTTGTCACGCTATGGCGCGGCCTTGGCTGGTATATGGTGATGTATTTAGCAGCGCTACAAGCCGTGCCTAGCGAAGTGATGGAAGCAGCCGTGCTCGATGGTGCGAATAGCTGGCAACGCTTTTGGCGCGTGATTTTGCCTATGCTGAAAAATAGCGTGATGCTGTGTAGCGTGATGTCGCTGTTAGCGGCGCTGAAAACCTATCAAGAAGTCGATGTCTTGACCCAAGGCGGGCCGATGAATTCGACCTTCACCGCGCTGTATTACGCCTATGACCAAGGCTTTAAGCACTTGCAACTCGGTCGCGGTTTGGCCGCTAGCATGATGATTTCACTATGCTGTATTGCGATTGCGGCGGTGTTTTTGCGGGTATTGCGGCCGAAACGGGAGACCGAATGATGCATTTCTCCCTGCCCCGTCGCATCTTTCAATACAGCTTGCTCATACTGTTAGCGCTGCTGTGCGTTTTCCCATTTTGGTGGACTTTCGTTACCGCCATCTCTAGCAGTGGTGAGATTTTCGCCTATCCACCGCAGGTGCTGCCGCAAGAGCCGACGCTAGCCAATTTCAAAGAAGTTTTTAGTGTGATCCCGATGCTAGACTTTTTGCGCAATTCGCTCGTCATTACTTTGCTGAGCGTGGCGGGAAAGCTCTTGTTTTGCGCCCTCGCCGCTTATCCGCTTTCGCGCTTTCAATTCACTGGCCGCAAACTCATCCTTGGCATTATCTTAGCGACGATGGTTTTGCCTTCTGAAGTCAATTTCCTC
>JACPVY010000484.1 GCA_016197345.1 Burkholderiales bacterium | reverse complement strand
CGAACCACTGCGCGACGAAGCCGTGCAGGCCGTCCGCGCACGCTGAACAGCGACGGGTGCGATGCCAAATCTCAAGACCTTGTTCATGGGCAAACCTCTTTCAAAACACGATCAACTGCAGAATACAAATCGCTCACCAGTTGATATGCAATTCAAAGTCGTCCCGATGGCGCAGGCAACCTTTGGCATGCTGCCAGTACATTGAACATCAGCCTGGTCTTAGATTGTGGCCACGTATCTATCCAACCTATGTAGCCCAAGGTTGGACTTCTCACCCAATGTCACAAGTCCTTGCCCAAGGACCAGACTGAATTCTTGCCGATTGTTTGGAACCACTTTCTGAACATACTCCTGTCCGTTTCAAATGGCTCAGCCAACGTGGTCCTCGGGTCATCACTCAAGGCATAGGCCATGCCTTCAACAAACCAGGAGGGTTTGAACAACAAGGGAATGACCCCAACCTGCTCACCTTGCAGGACGTGAATCATTTCGTGACGGACGTAATAGGGCTTCCAGGCCTTCGGCCCAATGACCGTGCCGAAACGGGCGACGGTAACCGCGGAGCGGGCGCCGAGCCCAAAGTTCTCCGCACAGGCAACGGTTGAGCAAAAAATCACCTTGGGAGGCGCCCGCAACGGTGACAAAACGGAAGCGACAAATGCAGAGCCCTCGGCGTACAGGGCGGCGGCTTCACCGTACTTGGAGATGTCATCCACGCAGACGTTCTCCATTGGACAGGTGATACCGACAAGCCTGGGGGCAATCACCCTAACAGGCTTCACCAAGAACCAAGCACATAGAGGAGCAATGACAAAGATGAGCACGCCCAGCCGTTTGAGGGAAGGCCACGTCATTGAGTGGATTGCAACTGAAATCGATTGATTCACGCAGCTTCACGAATCAAGCATGCGGCGGAAATACCCAGGCCTGAATTCAGCCGACGCACCATCGCCAGACTTAAGGGGCGTTTTCGATTGAGCACTTCATACACGAGATTCAAGCTGCCAATCATGGGCTGAAGGTCTTTGGCTTGCAAGCCCTGCTGATCCATGCGGAATTTGATGGCGTCGAT
>JACPVY010000483.1 GCA_016197345.1 Burkholderiales bacterium | reverse complement strand
GCTAGAAGATAAAGGCTGCGCGCCGTGGGTGCCAGAAGGCGGGATTTCCGCTCATTGCAAGGTCGATCAAGCTACGGGTGAACTGCTATTTTTTAACTATGGCCGCGACTGGCCATTTTTGCATTACGGCGTCGTCAATCGCGCGCGTGAGCTAGTGCATTACACGCCTGTACCACTACCGGGCATACGCAGCCCACATGACATGGCGTTTTCCAGCAACTATGTGATTTTCAACGATTTTCCGCTATTTCCTGATAGCGAAATGCTGGCGCAAGGCCGCTATGTGGTGCGCTACCACCCCGAAATGCGTTCACGCTTTGGCATTTTGCCGCGCCGTGGTAATGGTGATGATGTGCGCTGGTTTGAGGCCGATCCAACCTATGTTTTGCATTTCTTGAATGCCTATGAAGAAGGCGACGAAATCGTGTTAGATGGCTATTATCAAGAAAACCCCGTGCCACGCGTCGGTAGCGCGGCAGCAGCGCAAGTGGCTCCCGGTTATCAGCATATGATGGCCTTTCTCGATCAACACGCCTTCCGCCCACGCCTACACCGCTGGCGCTTTAATTTGACGACGGGCCAGACGCGGGAAGAAACGCTGGATCCACGCATCCTCGAATTTGGCACCTTCAACCAAGACTACGCGGGCAAACCGTACCGCTATGCGTATAGCGCAATCCCGACGCCCGGCTGGTTTTTGTTTTCTGGTTTGACAAAACACGATTTGCAAGGTGGCGGCAGCCAAGAATATTTGTTTGGTGAAGGACGTTATGGCAGCGAAGCGCCATTTGCACCACGCATCCATGCGCAAGATGAAGATGATGGTTATTTGATTTCGTTTGTGACCGACGTCAATACAGGGCGCTCAGAATGTGTGTTGTTAGATGCCAAACATCTGGCTGCGGGGCCAGTGTGTCGCATTCTGTTGCCACACCAGATTTGTAGTGGGACCCATGCTTGTTGGGTCGATATGACGCAGTTGTAACGCGGCGAGCTTACTATTTCCCCCCAATAAAAAAGCTGGCGCGAAGCCAGCTTTTGTGCCGATGAAACTGGCTAACGTAACGCTTACGCAGCTTTACGTGCGCGACGACGTGCAATCGCACCCAATGCACCCAAGCCCAACAACATCATTGCATAGGTTTCTGGTTCTGGAACTGCAACGGTGTTGCTGAAGCGGAAGTTATCGACAGCAAAGGTGAAGCCATTGGTGCCACCACCGATGACGACTGAACGGATATCAGCGGCATTGCTGGTAAAGCCATAAAAACGCCAGCCGCCTACTGCGAACGAGTTACTGTAAGACTGGCCATTGGCGAAATTAATCGTCACATTCAAGCCATTGTTGTAATAGCCAGAATCAAATGCAAAACCTTTTTGATCATGATCAAAGGTGACAGTCAACGGGCCGTTGTTGGTGACGGTATCGAGGAAAGGCGTGCCATTGGCGCAGCAGTCGATATTGAAGAAGTTACCCGAACCGATTGGGGTCGAATAGGTTACGCCAGCTTGGATCATGCCTGGCAAAATAGCTGGGCCGGAGGACGTCACCAAGTTGGTTTGGGAGTTCAACACGCCGGTCGTGATAGGGAAACGGTATTGGTCGGTGAAGGTTTCCAAGCTCATTGGGGTTGTGCCCATTGCGTTTTGGAAATTGCCGAGGTCGCTATAGGTGGTGATGGTGCCAGCGTTAGCGAAAGAAGTGAGGCTTGCTAAAGTGAGTGCAGCTGCTGCGATGATTGTGCTTTTCATAAAAGTCTTTTCCCCATACATTTTGAAAGTTTTATATTATTGAACCAACAGATAACGCGGACGCAATGTATCACCCGGCCAATGATACTGTCAAGAAAGACAATC
>JACPVY010000482.1 GCA_016197345.1 Burkholderiales bacterium | reverse complement strand
AATGGAGGTATCCGATGCACTCTCTTATCCGTTTTTTTTTGCACTCTGTTTCTCATCGCACAATTGCAGCTCACAGCAATAGACAAGACTGAAGGCTGCTTTGATCCTACAATCCCTGTTCTCGACATGCAAGACTGCTTCGATCCGCAAAGACATGCAGAGTTCATCCAAAAATTGCGTACAGCTCTTCAAGAGGTCGGTTTTTTTGCCGTCATCAATACGCAAGTAGATCAAAATGTCCTCGATACCGCCTATCAAACCTCGAAAGCCTATTTCAATTTAGCGCATGAAGCCAAAATGCTCTCGTTCAATCCCCACTTTAACTGCCAAAGAGGATATGTTCCCGGCGAATCGGCTAAAGGTGTTTCCTTCGGGGATTTTAAAGAGTTTTACCATGTAGGAAGAGAGACTGGAGCTGCCAAGAATAACTACTACCCCAATGTCTGGCCCGCAGAAATCGCCCTAAAAGATCCCATGTGCGCCCTTTTTGATGCCTTAGAAGCCTACAAAATCCCCCTCGAACAAGCGATGGCAGAAGCGATCGGCCAACCGCTTGATTTCTTCACCGAAATGACCCAGGAAGGGGACTGCCTTTTGCGCGCGCTCCACTATCCTGAAAATCCCCCTGAAGACCGCCTGTGGGCTGCAGCCCACACCGATATCGATCTATTCACTATTCTTCCCAGAGCTACGGCAGAAGGACTCCAATTGCTCAACAAACAAGGAGAATGGATCGATGTCCGAGTTCCTGAAAATGCCTTTATCGTCAATGGCGGCGATATGCTGGAAAATATCACCAATGGAGAATTCCGCAGCGGCCCCCATCGGGTCGTGGCAACTCAGGGAAACGCCTCCAGATACTCGATAGTCCTTTTCATCCACCCTCGAGCAGAAGATCGCCTCGATCCACTCCCCCAATGCATCGAAAGAACAGGAGGTATCCGTAGATTTGCTAATGCCACCCGCTGGGAGCTTTTAACCGAGCGGCTGGCAGACCTCGGCCTAGCCTCTGATGAAATGCTCTCTTACCTCTCCCGATGCGGCCTTATCGAACGCCTCCTCGAAGTCGGAAGAGCCAGCCCCAAAGCCTTAAAAAGGATCCGCGATAGAGGTTTTGCAACACCTGCCATCCTCGAAGCCCTCGAAAAGATCCCAGACCCTAACTAAAAGCATTTTGGGAAGGAATTAGTGGAAGATTTTGCATGGCATTCGCTTACAACAAAAGATGTATTTGAAAAACTAGATTCTTCTGAGAAAGGATTAAATTCTAGCGACTCAAAAAACAGACTTAAGGAATATGGAATTAACGTTCTACAGAGCAAAACATCAGAAACGATTCCACGCATCTTATTACGTCAGTTAAAAAATCCCATCGTTTATATCTTATTATTATCCACCATACTAGCCTTTTCATTGAATAAAATTATCGATGCAAGTGTGATTTTAAGTGTTGTGGTTTTGAATACGCTCATCGGATTTATTCAAGAGTACCGCGCTAATAGAATTATCCGGACGCTTTCAGCTTTGATGCCTCATAAAGCGACAGTTTTACGTGATGGAGATCAAAAACTAATACCTGCCTCACATCTGGTGCCCGGAGATGTGGTTTTTTTACAAGCCGGGGACAAGATACCTGCCGATATGCGTTTGCTTTCTTTAAAAAATCTTCAGTGCGACGAATCTGCATTGACAGGAGAGTCTTTACCTGTGGCTAAAAGAATAGAGACGATGCCTATGGAAGCTCTAGTAGCAGAAAGAAAATGTATGGCTTTCAGCGGCACACATGTTACCGCCGGCATGGGCAATGGAATCGTAGTTGCAACAGGATCAAAAACCGAATTTGGCAAAGTATCGAAATTAATAGAAGATGTAATTCCACTAGAAACACCACTATCTTTAACTTTAAATAAAATTGCTAGAGGAATTACAGGCGCCGTTTTAATCGCAGGCGCTTGTTTATTTATCATTGGATATTTAAGAGGCAGTAGCCTATTCGATTCCGGCCTTGCCGCTGTAACTCTTGCTGTTGCTGCAATTCCAGAAGGGCTTCCTGCCGTGCTTACAATTGCCTCTGCCATCGGAGTGCGAAGAATGGCTCGTAAACAGGCCATTGTCCGTCAATTACCGGCAGTAGAAGCCTTGGGAAGCACCACGATCATTTGTACTGATAAAACTGGAACGCTGACTCATAATGAGATGACAGTACAGCGCATTTGGACCCGCTCAGGATTCTCATTTGTAACAGGATCTGGATTTGCATTAGAGGGGCATATCATTCCACAAAAAGATGTGGCAAATCAAGCCGTTCAAGAAGAAATTATCCCCCTGCTAAGAATGGCGATTTTGTGTAGCGATGCAACGTTATACCCAAACAACTTGAAGAGTTGGGAGTTTGACAAGGAGAGGCCTCAAATTTTTTGTCCGGAGCGAGAGACCATTCCCGATAGGCAAGGCTCAAGTGAGGGTGAAAACCTTGAGGCAAACTCGACGCCTTCAAAACCCAACTCTTCAAGTTGTTTGGGTATAGACTCATCTGAAATGAGTTGGATTCCCGTTGGAGATCCTACTGAAGTTGCCCTTATCGTTGCCGGAAGAAAAGTGAATCTCGATGAAAACCATCTGCGTTTGGAATGGCCAAGAGAAGATGTTATTCCTTTCGAGCCTGAAAGAAGGCTTATGGCTACTTTAAATACATCTCCATTAGAGAAACAATATGTTTTTTTAAAAGGTGCTCCAGAAGAAGTTCTACTCAGATGCAACATAGATGAAATAACTAAAGTGAAATTAATTGAGAAAATGGACGAGATGGCTATGGATGGAATGCGCGTCTTAGCTTTTGCAGAGAAAGCACTGCATAATTCTCATGTCCATACACTAAAAGACGATGAAATTAAAAGTGATTTTATTTTTTTGGGTTTTGTCGGAATGATCGATCCTCCTAGAAAAGAAGTCTATAGAGCTATCCAAAGCTGCCATGAAGCTGGAATTAGAGTTAAAATGGTGACTGGAGATCACCTCGTTGCCATGACAGGAGATGGAGTAAATGACGCGCCTGCTTTAAAACGCGCAGACGTTGGCGTTTCTATGGGTATTAAAGGGACTGCCGTTGCCAGAGAGGCATCCGATATGATTTTAGCCGATGATAACTTTGCAAGTATAGAAGCATCTATAGAAGAAGGTAGGCGTGTTTATGACAATTTGGTCAAGTCATTAGTGTTCATTCTGCCTACCAGTTTAGGCCAGGCATTTATCATTTTGATCGCTGTCTTATTTTTTCCAATCAAAGAAAAGACATTTTTACATCCTATGCAACCTATACAAATTCTATGGGTGAACTTAATAGTAGCTGTTGCACTGGCTCTGCCACTTGCCTTTGAAATTCAGGAGCCGGATATTATGAAGCGACTTCCAAGAAAAAAAACAGCCCCTGTTCTCAGCGGATTTATTCTTGTTAGAACAATTACCACCTCTCTCCTGATGGCTATAGGAGCAATTAGTCTTTTTCTTTGGGAATACCATCTTGAAATTTCAAAAGGAACCCCAGAACAGGTCGCCCTTTCTGAGGCGCAGACAATGGCTGTTACAGCTATCATGCTATTCCAGATCTTTTATCTCTTTCACTGCCGTTCTTTAAAGCTGTCGATTCTACAGATGCCTTTTTTCTCAAACCCATCCATACTTATTGGAGTAGCTGTTGTTATATTAGCGCAGCTTCTTTGCAGAGTACCGCCTGGACAACGTGGCCAACGCCATCTACCAGTACGTGTGGGACAGCTATTGCGACTGGTACCTGGAGATCGCCAAGGTGCAAATCCAGACCGGAAGCGAAGCCCAGCAACGCGCCACCCGGCGCACGCTGATCCGGGTGCTGGAAACGGTGCTGCGCTTGTTGCATCCCATCGCGCCCTTCATCACGGCGGAGCTGTGGGACACGGTGGCGGTCGTGGCCGGCCGCAAAGTGACGGGCAGCAGCGAGAGCATCGTCACCGCAGCCTACCCGGTGGCCCAGCCCGAGCGCATCGACGCTAGCGCCGATGCCTGGATGGTCAAGCTAAAGGATCTGGTGGGCGCCTGCCGCGGCCTGCGCGGCGAGATGAGCCTCTCGCCGTCCGACCGGGTGCCGTTGGTTGTCATCGGCGACACCGAATTCGTGACCCAGGCCGCGCCGGTGCTCAAGGCGCTGGCCAAGCTGGGCGAGGTGCAGGTGCTGGAGGACGAGGCCGCGTTTGCCGCCGCCACCGCGCTGGCGCCGGTGGCCGTGCAAGGCGCGGCGCGGCTGGCGCTGAAGGTGGAGATCGACATTGCCGCCGAGCGTGAGCGCCTGGGCAAGGAAATCCGGCGTATTGAAGGCGAGGTCGTGAAGGCCGAGGGCAAGCTGGGCAATGAGAGCTTTGTTGCACGGGCGCCCGAGGCGGTGGTGGCGCAGGAGCGGCAACGCCTGGCGGAGTTCGGTCGCACCCTGGTGGGCCTGCGGGGGCAGCTGGCCAAGTTGCCGGCCGCGTGAGCGACGCCAAGGGGGGCTTGCGCTTGTCACGTTCCGGCGGCTCGGCGAGTGCCAGAATCGCTTGTCAGACCACCATGAAACAAGGGACACCATGAAAATCAACAAGGCCATCTTTCCGGTTGCCGGCCTCGGCACCCGCTTCCTCCCTGCCACCAAGGCACAGCCCAAGGAAATGCTGCCGGTGGTGGACAAGCCGCTGATCCAGTACGCGGTGGAGGAGGCCTATGCCGCGGGCATCAAGCAGATGATCTTCGTCAATGGCCGCAACAAGCGCGCCATTCCGGATCACTTCGACACCGCCTATGAGCTGGAGTCGGAACTGGAGGCCGCTGGCAAGCAGGAACTGCTGGACCTGGTGCACTCCATCAAGCCCGACGACATGGAGTGCATCTACATCCGTCAACCGAAGGCTCTGGGCCTGGGCCATGCCGTGCTCTGCGCGCAGTGCGTGGTGGTCAACGAGCCGTTTGCGGTGCTGTTGGCCGACGACCTGATGGTGGGCAAGCCGCCGATCCTCAAGCAGA
This sequence comes from Burkholderiales bacterium, assembly GCA_016197345.1. GTDB lineage: Bacteria > Pseudomonadota > Gammaproteobacteria > Burkholderiales > Burkholderiaceae_D > JACPVY01. The sequence continues at coordinate 1,335 of JACPVY010000482.1, read as the reverse complement.
TGGTGGACCAGTTTGCCGAATGGCAGGCCTCCATCCTGGCCGTTCAGGAAGTGCCACCGGAGCAGACTCGCCGCTACGGCATCGTCGCCGGCGCCGTCATCAACGACCGGCTGATGGACCTCACCCACATGGTGGAGAAGCCGGCGCCCGAGGACGCGCCCTCACTGCTGGGCGTGGCGGGCCGCTACATCCTCACGCCGGGCGTGTTCCGTGAAATTGCCAACCAGCCTCGCGGCGTCGGCGGCGAAATCCAGCTCACCGACGGCATCGCCGCGTTGATGCGGCGGGAGAAGGTATTTGCCTACCGCTATGAAGGCAAGCGCTACGACTGCGGCAGCAAGGAGGGCTTCCTGGAGGCCAATGTCGAGCTGGCGCTGGCGCATCCGCAGCTCGGCCCGGGCTTCCGAGCCTTCCTCAAGCGGCTGGAGATCTAGCGCTCAGCCGCAGCGGGTGGCCGTGGGCCGAGCCGCCCGCCGGGCGCTCAGCGCCGCCGCAGATAGTGGATGAACTCGTCGCCCTGGGCTTCCTGGTCGACGAGTTCATTGCCGGTCTGGCGAGCGAAAGCCTGAAAGTCGCGGTTCGAGCCCGGGTCAGTGGCGACCACCTTCAGCACCTGGCCGCTGACCATGTCTGCCAGCGCCTTCTTGGCCTTCAGGATGGGCAGCGGGCAGTTCAGTCCGCGGGTGTCGAGTTCAGTGTTCCATTCCATGAGCGATCCTTGGTGGCGTGGCCTATTCTACGAAGCGCCTGGCGGGCCGGCGCTCCAATCGAAGAACTGCGGCTCGATGCCGCGGCGCTTCAGGAACTCGGCCAGCGCGTAGCCGGTGCCCGCGGGCCAGCACACCACATCGCCAGGCGCAAACAGCCGGTACTCCGCCAGTTCCGGTGACAAGCGCACCTCGCCGTGGGCCACGACATGGTAGGCAATGATGACCTGGTTCATGCGCTGGAAGTCGTAGACGCCGATCAGGCTGCAGGCATCCACCTCCAGCGCGGTCTCTTCCTGGACTTCGCGGGCTATGCCTTGCTCGGGCGTTTCGCCCGCCTCCATGAAGCCGGTGATCAGTGCAAACAACTTGCCGGACCAGGCGGCGTTGCGTGCCAGCAGGATACGGCCGCCCTGGTCGGCACACTCCACCACGGCCGCGAGGACCGGCGTCGGGTTGTTCCAGTGGGTGAAGCCGCAGGCCGCGCAGCGCAGGCGCGCCTTCAGGCCGCCGTCTGGGTCTGCGGATGATACGGGCGTCCATGAGACACGTCGATCTCCAATCGCAACAGCCACACCGTCAGCGACGTCCAGGGATGCTCGACGTCGCTGCCCCACGGAGAACCGTT
>JACPVY010000058.1 GCA_016197345.1 Burkholderiales bacterium | reverse complement strand
CGCAAGAAGGTGCAGAACCTATCACGGGTGAAGCCTTGGGTGAATTGGTGCGTGTGTACAACCTCGCTAACGCCATCATGATGCGTTTGACCCGCGTCATCGACCGCGCCGCCTTGACCGCCATCATGACCGGCGTCACGCTTGATTTGAGCACCTTGGCCACCGCTGAAGCCTCGGCCCAAGCGATGACGGCCGCGATCAATGAATTGGCGGTAAAAGTGGTGGTGAGCTCGGACGAGATGTCGGAAAAACACATGCTACGCATCGAGCGTCTGCATCACGGCAATATGAAGGTTTCAGCGATTGATGCGGATTTTGTGCAGGGCGCAGATTATGCCGCCCTAGCAACCGCTGCCGCCACCTTCAAAGGCTTGATCGGCACGGGTGCATTCATCCGTCGCGGTGAGGGCGAACGCGTGAAAGAATCGGCAGTGACAGACTTCCACCAGGCAATGCAATGGCTACGCGACGAAGCGGAGCGCGGCGTCTCCAAGCAGCGCTATAAAGGTCTGGGGGAAATGAATCCGGAACAATTGTGGGAAACCACGATGGACCCTACCGTGCGTCGTTTGTTAAAAGTCCAAATCGAAGATGCGATTGCCGCCGATCAAATATTCACCACGCTAATGGGCGACGACGTCGAACCGCGCCGTGCGTTTATCGAAGGCAATGCGTTGCAGGCGGGGAATATTGACGTTTGATGACGTATTTGCATTGAAAAAGTAAGACCAAATATCGACCCGCATGGGTCGATATTTGTTTTCAGCGCCGGATTTTGTGCGCAGTTTTACCCGAACTACTTGGCCTCGCAAAGTTGCTCCGCGCTACAAAACAGTTTAATTTCAATTTTAGTGCACCCAATACACTATCCAAAATAAAATCTTTGTGCTAGCCACAATCTGCGCCCTATGAGATAATACTGTCTATCCATCCAGTATTTCCTTCCTCTCATTTTCCCGACTTTTAACGCGCAGGTTTCCATGCCTACTTTACTCACACCTATTCCTCTCGTTGAGCGCCTGCAGGCGATGCTGACGGCTGCGGTGGCGCATAGTAATTTCCGTGGACCACCGTTTTCGATCAGTGATCTATCGCCGCAAGAATTGGGACAGATCTGGCCAGATGTGCTTGCCGCACGCACGGCGCCGCGTGCAAGCTTGCGCTATCAAACCAGTAGCGTGATTGCACAGCAAGTGCGGGAGCTGGGAAGGCAGCCAGCGCTAGACGAGGCCGCTAGCCTTGCTGTGTTCGCGCAATTGCATGATGCTGGGCAGGCGTGGCAGCATTTGCGTTGGATTAGTTGCCCGCCGTTTGCAGAATTGGCGGCACATATTCGGCGTATTTTGGCTGGCTTTGAATCCACTGAGCCGAGCGCGCGTATCAGTTATCGCGAAATGGCGCTAGCCTTATGGGTAGATCAAGAGGCGCAACAACGTGCGCGGCAACGCTTTCACACTCGCTATGCTAATTCTCCTTTGTTGCTGCAAGAATTTGCTTTGTTGCCGCAATTGTCGCTCGCGTCGATAGATGCCTTGAATCACGAAATCGAGGTATGGGGACAGTCCTCTGCTCATCAATTGCAGCATGATGCGGCATATCTGGCATTCGTGCCGCAAGTGCTCAAGCAAGCTCTGCAACGTTTGCAGGCTGTGCATGCAGGGGCTGTGCCGTATAGCGCTGATTGCGCCTTTAGTGTGGATGACAGCAATGTGTTGGCGCGCGCGGTGCGCGTTGCAGCTTTGCGGGACGACGCTTGCCTAGCGACGCTCTTGCCCGCAATTTTTGCGCTGACGGTGGTTGCGCCTAACGCTAAAGTCAAAACCTTGCCGTCGCAATCGCTGGCGCTGAAGTTGGCGCAAGTGATGGCTGAGGTGCCAACGCCGGAAGGTGTGCAGGCGCTATTGGCAGCCTATGCCGTGGTGCGTCACGCTGGCGTTAAAAAGAAAATGGAACGCTATCTGAAGCCAGCACAGCGTGGTCTAGGGCGTTGCCGCAATGTCTTGGCGCGACTGTTGCAGTTGGCGTCAACAACTAGCCAAGAAGCGCCATGCAAGCCGTGCAGCAAAGAGCGCAAGCAACAACAGACCTCGCTCGTGCATTGCCTAGAGGCGAGTTTTTGGCAGCCATTCGCGCTTCCTTTCCATGCGTGGCGGGCGGCGATGCTCGCAACCGAAAGCGGGACAGAGATGGCGCGCAAATTGATTTGGTGTACGCGGCAAGGCGAGGTAGTGCGCAGCTTCATGCTCGCGCAGGGCAAGTTGCATGATGTAGAGGGCAATCTGGTGCAACTAGAAGACGAAACATTGATTCAACTTTGGCACCCATTGCTTGCTGGCGAAGACGAACGCCGTTTATGGCAAGCACATATCAGTCGTCATAAAATCCGCCAGCCGATACGCCAAGCATATCGTGAATTCTATCGCTTGCCTGCTGCTCAGTTGCAGGGGACGGACAGCGATATTTTTGCGGGACATGTTTTGCATGCGAATTGCCTACTCGGTTTGGCGCGCAAAGAAGGTTGGAAATTGGTGCGGGATAGTGGTTTAACGCGTCCATTCGGCGAATTCATCGCTTGCTTTGCCGTATCTGGTGAATTCGCGCCGGGCGCGCAAGGCTTTTGCGCCTCGCATCAATTGCATTTCACCCGAATGGGGGGCGCACGGCCGATTGCCTTGCAAGAAGTGCCGATCTTGGTTTTGTCGGAAGTGTGTCGCGCCCTCGATTTATTGGTGAGTGTCACCAGTTTTGCGCTTGAGCAGCAAACCGCCATGCCGTATGCGAGCAATGATGTTAACTTTGGTAGCGCGCTTGATAACGAAGTGCCCAAGTCCTGCAAGCAATCGCGCTTAGCGCGGCGTTGCCGTGTCACGGCGTTGGCAAATATCAATTTGAATCAGATGGCGCAAATGCGGCGCATCGTCTTGGAACATACATTCGCCCGGCAAATCCATGCTGAAGCGCTGCAATTGTTGGGGCCATCCTTCACCACTAAGATCACTCGGCCTAGCTCTTCATCATAGCCATGAATGGCTACTTGAATTTGGAAGTAAAAACGTTTTACGCATTCATAATCGTCCAATTCCAAATTCGCAGTACCTTCTTCATCGCCCAGCACTACATTTCTCATGCAATTAACATACTTCGCAAAAATTGGTTTGATATCGGTTTCAAAGGAAATCATGATCTTTACTCCTCATATTTATTGCGGAAAACTGCCGGCGAGAGTTGCTAACACAGTGGCGCATCTCTGCACCTGTTGTCTCTGGTTTTATCATGGCCCCGTGTAGCGAATAGCTGGAGCGTTAAAATTGTATTTGCCGCTGGCGTTATCGCTGGAGCTGATGCCGACCGTAATTACCCATTCCTGCCCATCCTTGCCACCGCTGCGCAGATTACCAATGTCGCGGGACACATCTTGTGTCAATTTCAAACTTGGCGTGACGCTCATCTCAGCGTGATCATGCGCGCCATGCGCACCCAAGGCCCAATAGTTGACGCTAGCGATCAGATAGCGATTACGAAAACTTTTTTTGCCTATCTCTGCGCTTACGTTTTGTGGATGGAAATAAATATCTGCTTGAAAACTATAGTCGTCATTGCTCGCATCGCGCGCCAAATCCAGCAAGGCTTTTTTGCCATTCAGCGCTTGAACATGATAGGCATAGCCCAGTTTTTTGGTGTCGTAATACAGCTCAGCGCGACCCATGTTTTTCAGGTAATCGCTAAATTGCTCACGCTTTTTACCTGTCCCTTCTTGAAAGCCCGGCGGTGGTGTGAAGCGCACATCTTGTTCGCCACGCATAAAGAAATTGCCACTGGTAATGGTCTCTGTGCCATGTTCCTCTATCCATTTTTCCCAAATATAGTCAATGAACGAGTGAAACGAGTAAAACAAGGGATCAAGGCCCGCAGTTGGCGGCGTCCGTAAATAGCCGCCAACATATTCATCATGCATGTAGTCGTGAATTTGCGATTCAAACGATCCGATATTGCCGGCACCGCTTGTAGGATAGCCACCAAAGCTTGGCCAATCATCTTTGTAGATCAGCTTGGCGAGCAGGTAAGGCGAGGTATAGCCTATCGTGCCGGGATTGTTTTCTGGCGTATTGACGGCTCTATGTTTGAACCACAGTGGTGACTCGCTGTTTTCAAATGCTTTTGGAAAGCGCACACCGGTCGGTGGTTTGGTGAAATTCCAATAGGGAATGGTGACATTCTTTGTGCTAGGGCCATATAAGCCTTCTGGATCGGCATCTTGCAGCGCTTTTTCATAGAAATAAAACTCAGCGCGATGCCATTGGAAAAAAGTATCTTTGCGGTGCTCGCACATGCCAGGATTTTCATTGACGACTTTGCCGCCGCCTTTGACTAGACTTTCAAAACGGCAAGTATTGAAGGGGTTTTTCGAGGTGTCGTCTATTGTGTCCCCCATATTCAGTTGAGCTTGGATAGTGTTGTACAGTTGTTGATCATTGCCGCTGCCCAGTGGAAATTGGCGGGTGTCATTGGCTGCGATCGAGGTGCAATTATGTACCCATGCTTGCCACAGAAAACCAGTGCGGTCATAGATATTGCGGGCGCTTTTGATTTTCATCATCTTCACCGCATGCTCAAACGCTTTCAATTCTTCGTCGTCTAAGTTATCAATGTTTTTGCGGTATTTGATTTCTGGCGCATTGCTGGTTTGACTCAGCGCATTGCCGCTCAACATCCCCAGCAAAAACAAAGAGCCGAGGAAGGAATACACTTTGGGAAAAGCTGAATGACTCATCGCGAAATCTCCTGTGGTGGTAGAGCGAGAGGGATGTTGGTTGGCGCGACCATGTTTGATCTTTACGCGTTGCGCATCAACTCTTGTGTTGCCGGTGGTGATTGATGGGATATCTAAGTCTATGGGCGGCTGAGGTGTCCCCTCACCTAGGCAGCCTTGCTGTCGTAGCCATGATGTCGCTTTAAAAAACGAGTGCAACGTCAAGAGTTTTTGCAAGAATTTAGCTACTGCTACGGCAAAGTAAACATAATCGCTATCATCGTCAAGCGGGATTTTTGCTAGCTTGTCAAGAATGAGGGACAGAACGCTAGCGTGATTTCATAGCGCTGCTGGTTTGTTGCAACACGTTGCTGGAGATGGGGGGATACAAATCAGCGCGATTGTTGTCGGAAATTTGCATCAACGATAGTCGCGCCATCGTCGGCAACACTGGCGCTAAGTGCGCATGATGGGTCGATCAGGATGGAAGTCGGCGTGATATATTGCTGCATTGAAATTTTTTGCTTGTTGTTGGCGCGCCGATACCCGTTCTGAGGAGTTTGCATGAAACCCGGTTTATTGGCTTTACGGGCAGCGTTGGCGAACCCGGCTTGGGCCTTTGAGAGCGCACAGGTGGATCAATTGCTCGTTGCGCGAAAATATGAGGAGGCGTTTCAGATACTAGGGGAAGAACTGGCGCCTGAAAATTTGGCGTATAGATGCTTAGCCCTCAACCCGCCACTCCGCTTTCAGCAATCCATACAACGCCGAATCCGATACCTCGCCATCCACTATCCACCGCTCACGCAAAAAGCCTTCGCGCTGAAAGCCCAGCCGCTCTAAACTATGCGCCGAGCGCTCGTTGCGTGGGTCTATATCGGCTTCTATACGATTGAGCGCTAATTCGGTAAATGCATATTCAACCACTCGCGTCAGGGCTTCATGCATATAGCCATGTCCCCACGCGCTATATGCCATGCCATAACCGATTTCCGCGCGCCGGCATTGGTCGTTGAAATTAAACAAGCAACAGTGGCCGAGTAGTTGACTATCTTGCTGGCGCACAAGGCCTAAACGTAGATATTCGTCACTCGCCATACCCGCTTGATCACGTGCAATCAGCGCCTCGGCTTCGCTGATGGATTGCCAGGTGCCTGTGCTCCAATAGCGCATCACGCGCGGATCAGAAAAAATTTCCAATAATGCCGTCGCGTCACTCTCAACGAGGGGACGTAACTGCAAGCGCTCTGTTTGCAATTGCAGTGCAGAAAAATTGCGTGGATTGGACATAGTGGTTTGCTCGTGTTGGCTTAATAGATTGAGTTTTGTCATCTGTCTTTGAACAATAAAGCGAGCGGAACTAAGAACAGCGATGCGATAGCATACCTTGGCTTGATGCGGTCGTGGGCTATATGCAAAAAACGCATGGACCTGAAGCAAAAACGCAAAACGCCTCGCTTGCGGCATTTGCCTACCGCGATCTTTCGCATTGCCACCATACATGAGCGATCGGTACGACGCTTTTTCTTGGGCGCCTGCCGTTGAGCTAGGAGAATTCGCCACAGAAGTGCTACAGTATCGCCACCCCCATCACCTTGAGAATCCCATGTATTTAACTTATTTCAACGGCCAATGGTCGGAAGGCAATACCCCTTTGTATGGCGCGATGGATAACGCTGTGTGGCTAGCGTCTTCGGTATTTGATGGTGCGCGTTCGGTCGCCGGTAAAACGCCAGATTTGCGCCTGCACTTGCAACGCGTCATCAATTCGTCAGTCAGCTTGGGCTTGATCTGTCCCTATAGTGTGGATCAAATGGAAGAGTTGTGCAGCGAAGGGATTGCACGCTTCCCAGCCGACGCTGAATTGTATATCCGGCCATTGGTGTTTGGCACTGAGGGTTTGCTGATTTCCCTGCCAGAAAAATCGTCTTTTGCACTCACCATTTTCGATGCAGCCTTGCCCGGCATGGCGGGTTTTAGCGCTTGCCTGTCAACACTACGTCGCCCCAATCAACAATACGCGCCGACCGATGCCAAAGCTTCGTGCCTGTATGCGAACTCGACGCGCGCGATGCGCGAAGCGAAAGAGCGCGGCTTTGAAAATCCGGTGATGCTCGATAGTGAGGGCAATGTCTCCGAGTTTGCGACCGCCAATTTATTCCTCGTGACACCACAAGATGAAATTGTAACACCTGTCCCCAATGGCACTTTCTTAAACGGCATCACCCGCCAACGCGTGATCAAATTATTCGCCGAAAATGGTGTGACCGTGATTGAACGTTCGGTGAAGCCAGAAGAATTGCTAACGGCGAAAGAGATTTTCAACACAGGTAATTATGGCAAGGTGACACCTTGCATTCGCTATGAAGACCGTACGTTAGCGGTTGGCCCGGTAGCCAGCAAGGCGCGCGAGTTGTATATGGCGTTTATGGCTAATTCATAATTCATCATCAAGGAGCTGAAAATGCTACGTCCGTCCCTTGCTGTGTTGTTGGCGAGCTTGCTTAGCGCTACTGCGCATGGGCAAAGTTCGCAAGATGAAATCGCTAAATATCGGCAATTGCTAGCCGATGGCAACCCGGCAGAATTGTCGGAAATGCGCGGTGAAGAGTTGTGGAAAAAGCCCGCTGGGCCAAATAAAGTCAATTTGACGCAATGCGATTTGGGCAAGGGGCCGGGTGTGTTGAAGGGCGCGTATGTCGAATTACCGCGCTATTTTGCTGATGTCGGTAAGGTGATGGATTTGGAGCAGCGCTTGCGCCATTGCCGCATCACGCTACAAGGGCTGACGCTAGAGCAAGCGAATAAACAGCCTTTCGGCGCGCCCGGCAAACCGTCAGATATCGAAGCGCTAGTAGCGTATATCACCGCGCAATCGCGCGGCATGAAGATGGCAGTAGCAGCCACGCATCCACTCGAGCAACGCGCTTATCAAATCGGTCAGCAGCTTTTCTTTTATCGTGGTGGTTCGCATGATTTTGCTTGTGCCAGTTGCCATGCGATAGATGGTCAGCGCATTCGTTTGCAAGAATTGCCTAACTTGTTGCAAAGCAAAGATGCGCAAGCCGCTTACACCACATGGCCTGCGTATCGCGTCTCGCAAGGGGAAGTGCGTAGCATGCAACATCGCTTAGCCGATTGCTATCGCCAGCAACGCTTTCCTGTCCCCGATTACGGCTCGGATAGCATCACCGCGTTGACGCTATTTCTCGCTAAAAATGCCAATGGCGGCGTGTATAACGCACCCAACTTGAAACGTTAAGGAGAGCGCCATGAAACGAGGATATGTAGCGCTGACAACCGGTGTAGGCTTGATGGCCTTGGTATTAGCGGGCTGCGCTAGCGTCAAACAAGAAGGCGAAGATTACGCCGCAGCGGCATTCAAATTGCTGCAAACCGAATTCAAAAGCAAGGGCGCGGCGACGATTGAGCGCATCACCCAGCGTGATAGCGCACAAACGCTATGCAGCAGCCCGACGCCACCTGCTAGTGCGCAAGCGGCTGAGCTGGAAAAAGCGCAATTAGCGCTAATCAAATACCCGCAAGGCCAAAACTGGCTGGGCGATTGGAAAAAAGGCGAGGCGATCGCGCAAAATGGACGAGGCATGCAATCGTCTGATGCGCTTGGCAGCGCAAATGGGGCGAATTGCTATGCCTGTCACCAAATTACCAAAGCGGAAATTTCCTTTGGCAATATCGGCCCTTCGCTGTATCAATTCGCCAAACTGCGTGGCGGCAATAGCCCAGATTTGCAGCGCTATACCTGGGGCAAAATCTATAATTCGCAAGCCTACCGCGCTTGCTCAGTGATGCCGCGTTTTGGCCATAGCGGCATTTTGAGTGAAGAGCAGATCAAAGATGTGATGGCGCTCTTGCTCGATCCTGCTTCACCAGTGAATCAATAAGGCTATGTCGCACGCTTCCTTTCTATCGCGCCGGGAATTTTTACAGTGCTTAGCGGATGCTAGCGCTTGCGGCTTCTGCCTCAGTGGTCAGGCTGCGGGCCAAGCGGCGAGCGAGCAAGATGCGTCCCAGTTATATGACGTGGCGCGCTTTGGCAATGTGCATTTGCTGCATTTTACCGATTGCCACGCGCAACTTTTGCCGCTGCATTTCCGCGAACCTAGCGTGAATTTAGGCTTAGGAACAGCGCAAGGACAATGGCCGCATTTGGTCGGTGAACAGTTGTTGAAAGCAGCGCAGATTGCGCCCGGCAGTCGCTTAGCGCATGCCTTCACTAGCCTCGATTTTGCTGCCGCTAGCGCGCGCTATGGCAAGGTCGGCGGTTTCGCGCATTTGGCGACGTTGATCAAGCAATTGCGCGCCAATCGCCCGCAAGCAATCTTGCTCGATGGCGGTGATACATGGCAAGGCTCAGCGACTGCACTCTGGACTAAGGGACAGGATATGGTAGATGCCTGTCTCTTGCTCGGGGTGGATGCGATGACGGCGCATTGGGAGATGACGCTAGGGCAGAGCCGGGTGCAAGAGCTGATTGGCAAAATGCAGGGCAAAATCGCCTTTCTGGCGCAAAACGTCCACACGCAAGACTTTGGCGATGAAGTGTTCGCGCCGACGCTATGGCGTGAAATGAATGGCGTGCCCGTGGCGATTATCGGCCAAGCTTTCCCCTATACGCCTATCGCTAATCCACGCCATTTAGTGCCAGATTGGCGTTTTGGCTTGGAAGAAGAAAGCTTACAGAAACATATCAACACCGCACGCGCTAAGGGCGCGCAAGTGGTGGTCTTGCTGTCGCACAATGGCATGGATGTTGATTTGAAGATGGCGAGCCGGGTAACAGGTCTCGATGCGATCTTAGG
>JACPVY010000463.1 GCA_016197345.1 Burkholderiales bacterium | reverse complement strand
TCCAGATATTCCAGCCACACCACTTTATCTTGCACCGGGTATTTCACCACTGCGCCGATCAAACTCGCCGCTAAGTCTGCCGCCCCCATGCTGCCATCGCCAAAATGCGCCGCCATCACCATGCCATGGCCGACCACAGAAATCGCTTCGGCGGTAGAAAGTGAGCCGCTAGGTGATTTCAAACGCAATTTCGCATCCACCGTCACGCCATCGCGCAATTCGCGGAAAATCGTGACGACACGTTGGATTTGCGCTAGCGCGGCAACTTGCGCCGGAATTTGCAATTGGCTAGCTAAGCTAGCGACGCGCTGACTGACAATTTCGACTTCGCTTTCGACATCCGCCGGCAGCGGCAAAATCACGGTGTTAAAACGGCGCTTGAGCGCGCTCGATAATTCATTGACGCCGCGATCACGGTTATTTGCCGTCGCGATCACATTAAAGCCGCGCCGCGCTTGCACTTCGATATTTAATTCCGGGACAGGTAGCGTTTTTTCCGAGAGCACCGTGATCAAGGTGTCTTGCACTTCGCTCGGTATCCGCGTCAATTCTTCGATACGGCACAAGCGCCCGCCCCGCATCGCCCGCATCAAGGGGCTTTCCACTAGCGCCGCTTGCGATGGGCCTTCTGACAGCAAACGCGCGTAATTCCAACCATAACGCATCGCTTCTTCCGAAATCCCGGCCGTGCCTTGAATGATCATGGTCGAATCACCGCTAATCGCCGCTGCTAAGTGTTCAGATAGCCAGCTTTTCGCCGTCCCTGGCACGCCATACAGCAGCAAAGCGCGATCCGTCGCTAGGGTTGCTACTGCGATTTCGACCAAACGGCGCTGGCCGATATATTTCGGCTGCACCATGAAACCATTTTCTAGCGTGCAACCGAGCAAATAATCGACCACCGCCCATGGCGAGAGCTTCCATTCTGGTGGCCGTGGGCGCTCATCAACGCGCGCCAATTCGGCTAATTCTTCTGCATAAATCTGTTCGCCGTGCTGGCGCAAAATTTCGCTCATGGAATGCTTTCTATGCTAAAGGTTATTCGTCGCCTCATTCGCCGCTAAGCCACTACGTCAGCCCCCACTTCAGGGGCAAAAGCAGCTTGTAATTGGCGCCGGAAGGCAATGATTTGATTCATTTTTTCAGGCAAGAAATGTGTGCCATAGGTGGCATAGCGTGACCTGTCCCAATCATTCAACGCGCCCCACCACGCTTCCAAACTAGCAAGGTCTAGCTTGACCACCATTTGCAATAACCAATGGCGCAGGCTATGGCTATCGTGTTCGACCGCGCTTGCCATCACGCCCACATGCAAAGTCGCCAGTATTTGCGCACTGATTTCGGCATCAAGTAATAAATCGGGGGCGTCGAATAAATCCTGATAGCGCGGTAATTGCTCACGTACACGCTGCGGTTCGGCCTGCATTTGGCGCAAGATTTTCAACAGCAAAGGCCGCTTCGCGCTTGCCTCCAGCAATTGAAATAAGGGGATAGAAAAGGGGCGACCTTGCGCCAGTAATTGCGCCGCCAAGGCGGCATCGCGATATAGCAAGCACGAGCGTTCGCATGCTTCCCACAACAAATCTTGCCACTCGTTGCTGGCAAACGCCGCGAGCAAGGAAGCGCTATCAGTCTGTCCCTCCACCCACTCCGCTAAGGGGACTACACTCAATACTTGTTGCAGCCACGAGGCGCGCTCGCCTTTTCCGGCCTGCGCTTTTTCTTCCAAGCTATCACGCCGCATCGCCGCATCAAATTCACTCGGCAAGCTGACGGCGATTGCGCCCTGCTCAGTGCCGCTAACGATATTGATCATGCCTTGCGCCAAGCGCCCCAGCCAACTGCTATCGGCTTGCGTGGCTGCGCCTTGCCAACGAAGGCAAGCCTGCGCCCGCGCCCGCATACGGATGCGCCATTGGGAGGCTGGCAAGTGCGCTAATAATTGACTCGCGGCTTGGCGTACCGCCCATACTTTATCATCTAGCGCCGCTTCTAAAAACGGTTCATCGTCTAGCTGCAAGCCAACCCGTAAGCTCGCCAATAAGGCGGCGCGCGTTGGTCCTTTTTCTTGCGCCCACACGGCTTGCAATTGCTGGCGCGCATTTGCCGCATCTTGTGCCCGCTGTTCTTGCAGCCAAGCGCCCCGTTGCTCTACATTCCCATCTTGCCACCAATGACTAGCGATCCGCAATCCTTGCACATCTCGTAGCAACCATTGCCAATCGCTATTCATTTGCGCCAACCAACGCCCTCGTTGATCTACGACTTGCGCCAACAACACGCGCAACTGCACGTTTTTGCGGCCGATTTCTAAAAGACGCGGTAAATCATCATAGGGCGCAAACACGCTATGCTGCGCCGCATGCCGCAACCAAAGGGGCAAACAAGCGAGCAAGTCTTCTTGCAAAATACGACGCAATGTATATTTTTGCGCGATGCTAGGCGGCTGTCCCTGATTCGCAGCACTCGCGCTAGGCAGTGCTAATTCATCATTCTCCGCAAGCTGGGCAACTTGCATGCCCCAACTCAACACACCAGCAGCCATCAAGACTTTTTGTTCTTGGTTGAGATCGCTACGTTCGGCTATCTCTGCCAGCAATTGCGCTAGCGCAGCCTCTGTGTTTTTTGGCGCAGGCCAGACGCGGCCGCTGGTACCAAGCAAGGCCAATTTGCATAATTCTTGCCAACTGTTTTCGGCCTGCCAGCTCGGCATCTGCATAGTCGATGGCACGCTCATGACACCTCCTGCGGCAAAGCTTGCCACTGCCCGTCTTGCCAATACGAGAGCGGCCAAAAACTATCGGGCTGCCACTCGCCAAACAAGGTCACGGCAGCACCACCGGCGAGCGCCTGCAAAGGCCAAATTTGCCGCGCAAATCGCGATGCTAGCGGCAATAATGCCCCCGTTTGATCGCGCAATTGCCAGCGCTGCGCGCGCTCGACGAGGAACACATTTTGCAGCACCATGCCGCTACGCTCCAACCACGGATTAGCGCTCCACTGCGCGCCGACCTGCGTCAGTGCCGCATTGATGCCATCGCTCTCGGGGCGAAACGCATAGGCTTGCGTGGCGACGCTCGTCTCCCCCTTGAGCAAGGCGCGCTGGGCGACACTGCCCGGAAAAAAGACGGCTTCCGCTTGCATGCTCTGTCCCACTAATAAAGGTAATGACAGTGGCACGCGGCTGGCCGTTGCCGAAAATTCCAACAATAGCGCAAGCGTGCCGCTACGATGACCTTGCAGCCAAGTGCGGCGCACCTGCAATTTATCTTCTTGTTCTTGCTGCACGGCTAGCACATGCCAGATGTCGCTCTGTCCCTTTTCTTGGAGCAAAGCAGCTTGGTCAATAGTCCAACCAATCGCGCTACGCACGTCTTGTTGCACATCCGGTGCTAATTGCTCGATCCGGGTATAGGCTTGCAATAGCAAATACAGATTGCCGAGTTCGGCCAACACCTCTTGTTGCCAATGGGGGCTAGTCAATAATTGCGGCAACTGCCGCACGCGGCGTGCAATACCCGGCGCTTTAGCATCCACCAAGCGCGCCGCTTGTGTGTCCCAATAGGTATAAGCTTGGCTGCGCGCGGCGACTAAGCCGGTGCGTATCACATCTTCCAGCCAGACTAACGCGTCTTGTACGCCCGCTAGCACCTGCGTTTCACGCTGGCTCGCGCGGCGCGTGGGCGCATCAGTGCTGGCCTCTGTGGCGGGCTTCGCTTCTTGCTTTGCTTCTTGTTGTTTCGCTTCTTGTTTCGCCTCTTGCTTAGCCGCCCGCTCGGCACGACTATCCACCCATGCTTGCACCCAATCCGGTAGCGCGACCTGATCGGTAAATTCTTGTGGCGCACGCGCTAGCAGCACCAGCAGCGCTAAACCATGTTTGCAAGGAAATTTACGCGAGGGGCAACTGCAACGAAAGGCGGGTTCTGATAAATCGACTTGGGTACGATAAGGGTCTTTGCCGCTGCCCTGACACAGCCCCCACACCATGTGGCCATTGGTTTGGCACTGCTGCCACTTGCTGGCCGTGGCCAAACTCAAACCTGCTTTGCTAGAAGCAGCGTCTGCGTTTTTTCGCAAATACGCTATGCCACAAGGCGCTCAATGAAGTTATTTTGCAGTTATTTCGTAGACTTGAGGATGTTGCGAAAGCCCAAACGCAACCCAATTCGCCATCATGCCAAATTTTGCACGATAGAAATTGAGCAAACTCAGTTGCAAAGTACAAGATTCACTGCCGTGAGCCGCTGCAAAATCGCCAAAGTATAGGCCAACCCACACTGTGGCGGCCTAGCCGTGGGTTGCGATTTTGTCAGTCCAATCATAGGCGGCGAGCTGCATTTCATTGAGTTCTTCGACACTCAACTCTAAGCGATTGAGCGTCGGCAAAAGCATTTCAGCCGATTCTTCGATGTGCTCCATGTATTCGGCCAATTTCAGCAAATCGCCATAAAAGCCTTCGCGCCGCAACAGCGCCGCCCCAACTTCATCGGCTACTGTAATTTGCTTGAGCACTTCGTCCATCGTGATATTGAACAAGGCATCCATCAGCGACATGATGCCGACCGTGAAGGCGATATCGGCGACGGTGCGATTGCGTGGTTGATTATGCTGAGCGATTAACTCCAGCAATTTGCCACGCGTGGTCGCCAATTGCAGTAAAGGTGAGGTGAAATTGCCACCCTTGCTTGGTTTGGCATACAGCAGAATCTGTAGCCAACGCTGTAATTGGCGCCGCCCTAAAATCATTAAGGCTTGGCCGATGGAATCAATGCGGGTCTTGGCGCCAACGGCGGGGGGTATTGACTAAGCGTAGCAAATTCAATCCGAGCGAAGCATCGCGCTTGATGGCTGCTTCGATATCGCTATTTTCAGCATCGGAATTGATTAAGCCCATCAATTGCAGAATAGAGAGTTCACCTGGGGCGATTTTTTTACCGGTCAAGACGACAGGTTTAGCGAAATAAAAGCCTTGGAAATAATCAAACCCCAGCTTTAAACAACGCTCAAATTCCTCTTGCGTTTCGACTTTTTCGGCCAGCAGCTTTTTGCCCTTACCCGCTAGCGAACGCACCAACGACGCGAGGGTCGCTGGCGCCAATTCCATGATATCAACTTTGATAATTTCGACTAGCGGCATGAAGGTGCGCACGTCTTCACTATCAGAAATCACATCATCTAAGGCAAAGTGAAATCCTGCATGCTGTAATTCAATGATGCGTTCCACTACATCGGGGGTTGCTTTGACGGTTTCCAGAATTTCTAGCACGACTTTTTTGCGCGGTAAAAACTGCACAAAATCACTCATGATCACGGCGGCGTCAACATTGACTAAGCCCAGCTTGTCGCCGATGACCTGCTCCATCCCCAATTCTGAGGCATGGGCAATCAAAGAGGCCGTAGCGGTCAAATCGTCGGTCACACCTGCGACGCCAGACGCGGCGCTACGAAATAACAATTCAAAGGCCACTAAATGCTGTTCGCGATCCAAAATTGGCTGACGCGCGAGGAAAAAATCTTTCACCAAAGGTGAGTGACCGCCTGCTTCATCATGTGAATTCGTACTCATCGTCGGACGCCAAGCAAAAGTTAAAATAGGCGGTGCAAGAGCGCAGACTGTCCCTCTTACGGCTACGCCTTGCTGCAGATACTGCTAACCACAATCATGAAGCCACGTATGGTTACGTGGCTAGGCTGGCACAGCTTGTCGTTTAATGCATATTCTCATTTTGTACCAGTGGCCCACTTATGTCCACGATTGTTCACTTTTTTTGTCTAGTATCAGCACGAACATAGCACCAGCCTGTCCCCTAACAAGGAACCAGCACATATTCAAAATTAGGCCGCTTGCAACGCGACGCTATTAGCCCAATCAAACGCATCAAGCTCTAATAGGTAAAAATCAGCCGGGGACAACTGCAATTGTTCTAGCAAACTCGCCATCACGGGACAAGAATCATCGATATGTTCGATCGATTCGGCCAATTTCAGCCACTGGCCATACATGCCGCTACGCTCCAGCAGAGCCACACTGACTTCGTCCACCACATGCAATTGCTGCAAAATTTCCTGCATCGGTACGCCAAATAAACTATCCATCAGCGACATAATCCCCACCGTAAACGCGGTATCGGCGATAAGCCTTTGATTGGGATAGAGTTTATTGGCAATCAGTTCGAGCAATTTGCCGCGCGTGCTAGCTAAGGTCAGTAAGGCTTGACTACACACGCCATCTTTGCCCGGTTTGGCATACAGCAAAATCTGCAACCAGCGTTGTAAATGGCGACGCCCTAAAATCATCAGCGCTTGCGACAACGAGCCAATGCGTTGCACACAGCCAACCGCTGGTGTATTGACTAAGCGCAGCAGATTCAAGCCGAGGCTAATATGCTGTTTGATAGTGCTTTCAATCACGCTATTGTCAGCGTCGGTATTGAGCAAATTGAGAATTTCCAACACCGCCATTTCAGATGGGGCGATTTTCTTGCCCGTTAAGACGACAGGCTTAGCAAAATAAT
>JACPVY010000057.1 GCA_016197345.1 Burkholderiales bacterium | reverse complement strand
CTTCGATTTTAATGGCGCCAGCGATGCGCAATGGTTTCATCCCGTCGGCGATGCTTTGTGTGCGTAAGGTCGCTAGATCGGTTTCTTCGCGTATTTGTTTGGAAAAATTTTCGGTGATGGTGAGTAGCTCATAAAGACCGGTGCGTCCCCGATAACCTGTTTGTCGACATTCTGGGCAGCCGACTGCACGATAGATTTTCGCTGGTTTTGCCATGTTCCAGGAGCCTGCTAGCGATTCCCAAATGTCGTCCGCTAGCGTACCGTCATCGCGTTTACACTCGGCACATAGCGTGCGTACCAAGCGTTGCGCCATGATGCCGATTAGCGTCGCTTCTAACAAATAATAAGGGACACCTAATTCTAATAAGCGCATCACGGCAGAGGGGGCGTCGTTGGTGTGTAAGGTTGATAGCACCAAGTGGCCAGTCAGGGCGGCTTGGATTGCCATTTCAGCGGTTGCTAAATCACGAATTTCGCCAACCATGATGATGTCTGGATCTTGCCGCATCAGCGCACGCACACCGTCGGCAAAGGAGAGATCGATTCCTTGCTGTACCTGCATTTGGTTGAAGGAGGCTTCGACCATTTCAATCGGATCTTCAACCGTACACACATTCACTTCTGACGTTGCTAAAGCCTTTAGCGTGGTGTAAAGCGTGGTCGTCTTGCCCGAACCAGTCGGGCCAGTAACGAGAATGATGCCGTGAGGGCGGGTGGTTAAATAGTCCCAGCGTTGGGCGTCATCGGGCGGGAAGCCTAATTCGGGTAGCGTTTTGACGACAACCTCAGGATCGAAAATCCGCATCACGAGTTTTTCGCCAAATGCAGTGGGTAGCGTCGATAAACGTAGCTCAACCTCTTGACCACCATTGGTGCGGGTTTTGATGCGGCCATCTTGCGGTCGGCGTTTTTCAATAACGTCCATCCGTCCTAGTAGCTTAATGCGGGCGGTCATCGCGATCATGACTACGGCGGGAACCTGATACACCTGGTGCAAAATACCGTCGATACGAAAACGAACCACCGCTAATTCGCGTTTTGGTTCGAGATGGATGTCCGATGCTCGTTGTTCAAACGCGTATTGCCATAGCCAGTCAACGATGTTGATGATATGTTGATCATTTGCATCGACCTGTTTATTGGTTTTGCCCAATTCAACCAATTGCTCAAAGTTATTGCGCATCGCCAAGTCATTGGCATTGGTTTTGTTGGCGCCTTTAATCGATTTGGCCAAGCTGAAAAATTGCGAGATATATTGGCCAATTTCCAGCGGGTTGGCGATAACGAGTTTGACGTCACGCCGCGTAATCTTTTGAATTTCCGCTTCCCATTCAAGGCTGAAAGGGTCGGCAGTGGCAATGATGAGTTCGGTCGAGCTCAATTCGACAGGCAAAATATTGAAGCGCGTTGCATAGGTGGCTGACATCACGTCAGCGACCTTGGTAAAATCGATTTTGAGCGGGTCTATGCGTAAAAAGGAGAGCTTGACCTTGCCCTCCATCCATTCACTCAACCAATCCAGCGTCAATAGCTTATGCGGTGCGCCAGTGGCGACGATTTTGCATTGGGCAATCGCCACGAGCGGATGCATCTTGGTCGCGGCAT
>JACPVY010000462.1 GCA_016197345.1 Burkholderiales bacterium | reverse complement strand
CTGGGCGCCATTGCCCAAGAGGCAGTGATTCGCAAGAACCTGGCAGAACGTGCGCCGCAGTTGAAGCCTATCGACGAGGTGAGCAAGACTGGTATGCCCGGCCTCTATGAACTGCGCGTCAATGGTTCCGATATCTATTACACCGATGCGCAGGCCAATTACCTGATCCAGGGCAGTTTGATTGATACCAAGCAACGCCGTAACCTGACCGAAGAACGCATCGACAAACTCACTGCAGTCAAGTTCGATGCTTTGCCATTCAAAGATGCATTTGTCATCGTGCGTGGCAAAGGGGAACGCAAGATCGCCGTGTTTGAAGATCCCAACTGCGGTTACTGCAAACGTTTCGAACGCGATTTGCAGAAGGTTGACAACGTGACCGTCTATATGTTCCTGTACCCTATCCTTGGCAATGATTCGACCGAAAAATCCAAGGCTATCTGGTGCGCCAAAGACAAAGGCAAAACCTGGCAGGACTTCATGGTTCGCGAGCAGGCGCTGCCATCTGGCGGCACCTGTGACACCACCGCACTGGATCGCAATGTGGAGCTTGGGCGTGCCCACAAGATCACCGGCACGCCCACCCTGTTCTTTACCAACGGCATGCGCATTCCCGGCGCCATCGACAACAAACAGATCGAGAAACTGCTGGCGGAAGCCAAAGAGTAGTTACTACGATTTTTATAGCGCTTTACGCACATCCTGCAAGCGCTGGAGCCACATTTGATGCCCAAGTCAAACAACATCGCGAGTGCCGTGCACTACCGTGTGGGTGCCGACAATCTGCATAACCACCTGTTTCAGGTCACGCTCACCATTGCCAACCCGGCCGCACAGCAGGTGCTGGACCTGCCGGTCTGGATTCCCGGCAGCTACCTGGTACGCGAGTTTTCCAAACATCTGCAGCAACTATCGGCCACGCAAGGCAAACGCAAACTGCAGGTGACGCAACATGACATATATAGAATATTTAGAATATATATATTTAGAATCCTTGTTTAAAGAGCTTTCTAACGATATATAGTTATGTGGGTTTTATTTAGAAAATAACTAGAAAAATCGTT
>JACPVY010000461.1 GCA_016197345.1 Burkholderiales bacterium | reverse complement strand
TCATCTTTGCCCAACACTTGCAAACCGGATTGCGTTGCCGCTGGCAAAATCGTCAACAGATTGATGTCACCATGCGCCGCTGCTCGCACTGCGCCCGGCTCTTCATTGCCAGTCAGTGGTGGATAGTGCAGCACGCGCAACAAGGTTTGTTCGCTGCCATCGATCATCTGCGGCAAAGGCATGGAGTAATGCGCTTTGATGTCTGCTGGCGTGTGTTCTTCGACCCAGCTCAGCAATTCTGCCGCGAGGCTAGAACCGGTGTCGTAATAGCGGCGCGCCGCATCCGACACTTCGCTAGGGTATTTTCCCCACGGATAAATGTGGAAAAACTCTTTCAAGTCTTTCTTTTCAAAACCCTTGGCGGTCTCGGAGATATTCGGCGGGAAATAGCCGTCCATCTTTTGATCGAACACATATTGCTGCTTAGCGTCAGTGTGGAAGAATTCCAGCCATTCGCTATAAATCGTGTTCAATACTTCTTGCGACAGCGGGTGATTCGTCAAGACGCCAAAACCGGTGTCGTGCAAGCTTTGGCAGAATTTACGTGGTGCTTCGGGATCGCGGTAGTCAACAGGAACGATATGCATAGCTGTCCCCTTTTTTACGCGGTCAACGAAGGCTTCAACCAATCGCCGCTCAAGGTGTCGTCGATCAATTTCAAGGTTGCTGCGGTATCGACTTCCATGCACACCACGGTTTGTGGGCGCGTTGCTTCCCAACCCGCTTGTGGATAAGGAATGCCGCCATGTCTATCCATCATGGTTTGACCATTGCCAATGCCTTCGGTCGCTACACGCACACGACCGGTTTTGGTTTTGAACAGTTCTGGCTTGACCAAATACACAAACGCTAACACGTCGTGGCAGAAGCAGGCATGTCCCAATTCTGGGCGGATCGAGCTATAGAAATCACAATAGAAATTCACTGCGTGGCTCAAGGTATCGAGCGCTAAGTGTTTTTTCTTCGCTGCTAAATCTTTGAAATAGGCGGACGTCATCCACACGCGGTGTGTCACGTCCAAACCGACGATTGCCAAATCCCAACCAGCGGTGAAGACCAAGTCGGCGGAATCTGGATCGTTCCAGATATTCGCTTCCGCCACAGGGGACACATTGCCCGGTTCCAGTACGGTGCCGCCCATCAACACGACTTTTTTCAACAACTTAGGCAGATTTGGCTCTAAGCGCAGCGCTAAGCCAAGATTGCCCAAAGGCGCAACCGCGACCAAGGTGATTTCACCCGGATAGGCGCGTGCCATTTTGACGATGTATTCGGCAGCGGAGAGTTCTTGCGCTTGACCGCCCGCATCAACGCGGCTAGGCAAGTTACCCAAGCCATCCGCGCCATGGATAAATGCGGGTGGTTGGCCAGGAGTTTTGTTCATCGGTACCGCAGCACCTTGTGCCACAGGGATATCGCTACCTGCGATACGCGTCAAGTACAGCGCATTCGTCGTCGCTTGTTGTACTGTGACATTGCCAAAGGTCGTCGTCACAGCAATGACGTCGATCTCAGGATGCGCCATCGCAAAATACAATGCCATTGCATCATCAACGCCAGGATCGGTATCAAAAATTACCTTGTGTTTAGCTTGCATAGAAATACTCCAGAATGAGTTTTGCCGCTTAGGCGACAAGTACCGCAGCTCTTAACAACAGAACCACGGCGCAAGGGTAAACGTGACTAGGGAACGCGACTCAAAAAAAGGGGACACCCAAAATAGCTTTTCGCTTGAGTTTTGCGCAGCCCCAGGGGGCCGCTAAAACCGTAGCGAGCGGCGCGCAGGCAGTTCGAGAAACGTAGCTGTACTAGCGTACAGCGAGGCTCGCAGAGCTGCATCCGCGTTGCGCAGTAGGTTTGAGCGGCCCCCTTTTAACGCGACTTGACAAAAGGTAGTCCGATCGCTTTCGGCGCTACCGATTTGGCCATAAAGCCAGCCAGAACGATCACGGTCACGACATACGGGATCATCTGGATCAAGGAACCCGGTATTTTGCCAATACCAGGGAATACGACGCCTTCAATTTGAATCTGCAATGCGGCGAAAAAACCAAACATGAGGCAACCGAGCGCGGTGTGCAATGGGCGCCAGTTGCCAAACACCAGCGCGGTCAGCGCTAAGAAGCCATTACCGGCTGACATATCGCGCAAGAAAAAGCCACTTTGCACGATAGACAGATAAGCACCAGAAAACGAGCACAACACGCCTGCGCACAGCAGCGCGATGAAGCGGGTGCGCTCAACATGGATACCGGCGGCGTCCGCAGCGTGCGGATTGTCACCGACGGCGCGCAAGCGCAAGCCG
>JACPVY010000460.1 GCA_016197345.1 Burkholderiales bacterium | reverse complement strand
GGCCAGTTATCAATTTCACTGCTACCGACACGCGCTGCGACCAGCCAATAGTCACCGACCTGATAATAACCGCCAGCATTGAATTGCACTTGTACGCCATCTTCCAAATCTATCCAGGCAGTTTTGTTTTCCAGCGCTTCGACGATGGGCACGGCGCCATTGCTCAGCTTTTGCACATCGTTTTCGCTTTGATCCCAGCGCCGCACTTTGGCATGGCCTAGCTGCGCATTCCACGCTAATAATTCGCCGACTTTAGCGTCTTTCGCATCGGTTTTGATGTTATCGGGATCAACCGTCAGCAAACCTGCTTCGACTTTCGCCAATTTTGCCAAGACCCCGCTACGGCCATTCAAATCATTCGCATCATGCGTCAATTCCACCCAATCACCCGCCGCAAAACCGCGTGCGCTGGCCACCACAATGCCATTGCCTTCAGTGCCTAACCATTGCGTGGCGACGCTGCCATTTTCCCGCGACCATTTAAACGTCGCTTCACCCGCGACGCCGCCGCGATGGATTTCGACGCGGTACAAATGATTTTCCGCGCCACGATATTGCGCCGCCGGGGCGATGATGCATGGGCCGCTTTCTTGTTTGCCGGGGTTGATGCGGGCTGCCATTTTGGCAGCAGAAATCGGATACAGGCTTTGCATGCCCAATTCGCATACCGATGGCAATGCTGCGTCGAGCGCTGCGAGTTCTTGCTTGATCG
Organism: Burkholderiales bacterium; assembly: GCA_016197345.1. Classification (GTDB taxonomy): domain Bacteria; phylum Pseudomonadota; class Gammaproteobacteria; order Burkholderiales; family Burkholderiaceae_D; genus JACPVY01. Next base: position 15,547 of record JACPVY010000460.1, on the reverse strand, counting down.
CTTCCAACATCGCCATGATTTCGGCGATTTTTTTGGCTTTTGGATCTTGGGTAGGTTCTGGGGTAACGGTGGGCGTAGCGGTCGGCGTTGCTGTTGGTGCTGGGGTATTGGTGGGTGTGGCGGTTGGGGTAGGCACCCGTGAAGGCGCTGGTGTGATGCCGGGAATCGTCGAAAAACCAGGGCTAGGGGTGGCGCGTGGAATGGAGACAGAGATGCCAGAACTATCAGCCACATTGGCTAGGGCGGCGGTATCAGCTACCGCCCGCAAATTGCGCGCTACGAAACTTTGCGGCGCATCTGCGGGAATCGCTGCACCGAGGTCTTTTAATTGCTTTTCCAACTCTGCTTTTTGCGCCATCAAGGCGGCGCGTTGCGCTAATTGGTCTGGTGTGCCATTGGCATTGCTCAGGCGCTTGGCTTTCAATTGCCACACTACTTTGCTGCGGTGACAGGTGTCGATGCCGTTGAGCGCTTTTTCGCGTATCGCATCGTTTTCGAGTTGCGTGATGTGACGTTCCCACACATCAAGATAGAGCCAAACTGGCTCGATGCCGGGCGCCGCTTTTTCGTGCGCGACCGGATCATCCTCGTCGTTCGGCATAAAGTCGGGCTGCTGCTGGTAGCTGCACAATTCATTGTTTTCGATCAAGATGCCATCGACATAATAACGGCCGGGGCTGATATTGATGCCGCCATTGCCATCGTCCGATAACAAAAAGCCCGCATTGTCGCGCGGCGCCGCATGTGGCCCGATCAAATCCTTCGCTAGCGTTTGCAAATAGTGCAGCAAGATCGAGACTTGCTCATTACCATCGGCATCCAAGGTGACGCGTCCCTGTTGTTGCAGCACGCGGCTGAAGTGGTTCAGTGGGTTAAAGGTATTGCGAGAAAAATCGGATTTCATATTCTGTCCTTGTTTCGAAGTGTAATTTTGAGTGAGACGAATTCTTAGCGCAGGAAGCTTGGCTCTAATTGACAAAGAGGATGCCAACTTCCATTCCGGCTACCGTGTATTCTTGTAAGCGCGCCAGCAAATTGGCGTAGCGTTGTGGCTGGTATAGGTCGTGAAAGACGCCCATTTCAGATTCATCTAGCGCACCTTGCTTGATTTCATCTGCGCAGTGTGTCCCTAGTTGGGCATAGGCAGGATGGCCATAGCGCTCGCTGGTAAATTGCGGCGCTAAGCGCAGCACCTCACGCGCGCGCGCGGCAGGCATTTCCGCTTCGCTGATCCCTTGCTCGGTCAGTGCTGCCAGCGCTAAATCGGGTTGGCAGTGGTAGCGGCGCGGTGTGCGGCAACCCGGTTTGACATAGCAAAAGCGCATGCAACCAACTTGGCGTCGTGCCACATTTAAGCAATCGGTGAAAATACTGTCTTGCGCTAAGGCCAGCGCATGCACATTGGTGATGCCAAACACCGTGCTACGTTCTATCGTCAGCGTGCAAAAGGCGGGGGATGCATCAATTGCGCCGATGGCTTCTTTGAATGGTGCAGCGGCATCGACGATGCTATCGCGAATGAAAAGCTCGAGCGGATCGGTATGAACTTCATCTTCTTGGATTTGGATAGAGCCGATAATGCAGCTTTCGATTCTGACCTTAGTGCGCAAGTTGAACAACTCGAGCGAAGGTTCAGCCGGGCGTTTCGGTTCGCAATCGCATTCCAAGCCCCAGCCCGGCACCAGCGTGCAATGGTGTAATTGCAATTCTGCACCGCATAATGCCTTGCCGTCTTCCGCTTCACGCTCAATGCCATCAATATGCACGCTACAGCCCAAGATCAGCAAACCATCGAGTAATAAACGGCTAGCGCCACTCATTTTGACGCCGAATGAATCTGGTAAATCGGTTTGCCAATCGAGCAAGCGGATGACGGGCCGCACGCCACTGGCAGCGCGCAATTGCAGCGTCTGTCCCGCTTGTAGCGTAATCGCTAAAGGTTCGGTATACACCGCGCTATCGACGATTTCGATAATCGCATCTTGCGGTGCATCGGCTTCCCATTTTGCTAATGCATCGCAAATTTTGTTTAAAGCCTGTCCCTTACCAACGGTGTAAAGCGTGGCAGCTTGGGCGACGCCATCGCGCAAACGCGGTAGCGGTGCTTCCAAACGGCGGCGATATTCACCACCGCCAATGTCGTTGGAAAAGGCATAGTGATAATTAACCTTGACCCCTTTTTTCGGCAATTGCGTCGGTGGGAAGGCGATCCGCCCTAGCACTGGATCGAGCGCGATATGTTTCAGTGGCGGCACGTATTTCCAATCGCTCAAATCGGCCACAATGATGGCGCTGCTAGGCAATACTTGATCAGCAGGATAATCGGCCCAGCCATTCGTCCAAATCGCTAAGCTCTTCTCCGCACCATAAAATTGTGCCAAATCGTCTTGCAAGGCGCGGCGGCGCAGTGGTGAAGGGGTATTGATTTCCGCTGCAATTGTGGTGGCATCTGCTTCTTGTTGCGGTTTGATGTAGAGCTGCATGTCTTGCCCTAGCACGCTAAAAGTATAGCAATGTGGGCCAGTTTTTTCATGGCAGTAGGCTGCACATAGCGTGCTGCTATACACCTTTAAGCGCCAAATAAACATGCCAATCGCAGCCGGGTTCATCAAGCCTTGTTGATGGCGATCAGAAATGCGCCGTACATCGACGCTATGCGCCAATTGCTCAAATGGTGTGCCGATCAAATCGAGCGCCGCCATCGCATGCAAATCGACCGTGCGGGCGCGCTCCTGATGCTGGTGGTTCAGATGCTGATGCCAACCCAGCAAGCGGTAAAACTCTTGCGCCCGCGCTGGCCATTGCGCCACATCATGCGCAATCGTTTCTAGCAGCGCTAAGCTGCCTTTGCGGCGGCGGTAATACACGGTGTTAGCCGCTTCGCGCCGCGGCACCAGCACGCGCGCGAGGGCGCGACTTTGCGCATCGTCTAGCTCGGCGAACAGGCCGGGATCAGCCACTGGCGTGACGCCAACTAAGTCCGCCAAATACGGCACCACCCAATCTTGCGCGGTTTCGATAAACCAATTTTCATAGAGTTGGGCGATATCGTCTTCTAGCAAATTCACTTGCTCGGCAATCACCCGCAGCAGTGCTTGCAACTTGTAATTTTGCTCGGCATCGCGCATGCGGTAAATTGCGGGCAGCAATTCATACAGCCGATCGATGCGAGTATCTGTTTGCACGGTATTCATGAGCTTCCTTTGGCGTTGCAAGGGATTAAACTATTTGGTTCAGGATAATGGTGTCGGCAATCAGGCTGGTCGCAAGTATCAACTGGGCTGGCCGCATCGCACCTGCTTCCAAGCCCGCTTGGTTGGCTGGCACGGCAGGGGGCACACGGGGCGTATTGTCTTCACTCGAATATTCGGCGGGATCATTGATCACCTCAACCTCGTGTGCCAATTCATCTAGCGTGAGTAAGCGTCGTGTCCCACTTTCGCCATCGGCCATTTTTTCGGGAATGCCACCATAATTTTCGATATCGATATATTCGACCCCAGCCACGTTTTGCATTGCCGCGATGACTTCGCATAGCAAGGCCGGTTGGCCGAGTGCGCGCTTATCAAAGCTAAAGGTATCGAGCAAACTGCGTCTGACGTTCGCTTCCACTACTTCCCAACTGTAATCCGGCAAAATTTTGATGCGGGCATTGATCACCATCAGCATCAATTCGCGCACTTGCAGCACGAGCGGCAAGTCTGGATCGCCAAAGCTGCGTAGCGCGGCGAGTAGATTGCGATACAAGTCAGACGTATCATCAATCGGGGCATCGTTACTGCCTGCAATCGTCACATGCACCACTGGCCGTTTGCCATCGGAAACACGGGCAACCAAGGCTTTGCCTATACCGCCAAACGTGCGCGCAAAGTCGCCATAGTCTTGCAGCGACACCAACCGATCTAGCGCCATCACCGCGAGCGGCACGTTATTGCGCGCTTGGCTGGCGCTTTCGTGATCTGCTCCGCCGCTGGCGCGCAAAGGGTTGATCACTTCACGCACCCCGAGTGGGCGCGACATCAACATACTGATTTGGCCAGCCCGCACATTACCCGCAGCGCCTAAGCCTTGGCGATAGACAGCTTTGATATTTTCAGCGCCAGTTGGCAAGCGTGCGCCGTCAACCCCATTGCCAAAACACACGGTGGTCTTGCCATCGTTGTCGATCTTGGTCACAAACTGCCGTGCATTTGGTCCTGTCCCGGCGAGGCAATCGGTTTCATGCCAAGTGATGTTATCGACTTGTACGCTCAAGGTGCTGGCAACGCCATCACGGCTATTGCTGGAAACAAAAGTGACAGGTGCCTGTTTCAAGACAAAGCTTTGCATGCTCGCCGCACCATTCCCGCTGCCAAGCGATTCGACTCGCGTTTCGCCGTGTGACGCTTTAACGACATTGCCGTAAATCGTGATGGTGTCGCGCTTATATTGGTAGGCCGTATTCGTCGCTAGGATCAAGGTGGTGTGGATGCTATCACCCGGCAAATTCGGGTTGTATTCTTGGCGCAAGCCAGAAATCATCAATAGCTCAGCAACTTTGACATTCGACACCCCGGTGATATCTGCGCGTTCGCCAGACAAAATAATCCAGCGCCCTGATTCCAACTCGGCATACAGACCATCGAGCGTGATTTCCTGACCATGGATAGGGCTATCGACTGGCGCTAGCGCAAGGCTTAATTGTTCGCTCTGCGCTTGCACCAGCGTCGCGCGTAGTTCGTCAATCTGGGTATTCGCACTCGGCACCCACCAATCGCGATCCAAATGCAAACGCGTACTCTTGCCAGAGACGCCGTAAGCCGTGCGAGGCTGGGTCGTTGCTTGCGTCACATTGAAAGCCGCCCGCACCGGACGCGAGCGACCATTGGGGTCCGCGCCTTGTGCGCTGATCACGGCAAGACTGCTATCTAAAATCGCTTCATGTGCGCCATCTAGCCAAGCATATTGGGTATGTTGCCGATTGCGCGCCTGCAATACATTCGGCATTAACAAGCGATTGATAAATTGGGCTGGCTCGGTAAAAGCACCGCTGTCGCTCCCGCCACCTTGGCCCATATCCGCCTTGACTGCTGCCAGCACCGCGGTTTGGAACACAACATAAGGTGCGTTCAATTCGGCGGGTAAGGGCGTCGAAATGCGGATATCGAGCAAATTGTCTGGCGTCGAAATCACTGGCCCGCCGCTCGGTTCTGGCGTGCCTATCGCGACTGCGGAAGCGGCAAAGGAGGCGGGCGCCGCTTCTTGCGGTGCAAATAGCTTATCTTTGCCCAATTTGATCCACAGCCGGGCGGTCGCTACTACTTCTTGCAGCGGAACCAAATTACCCAGCCAAGTCTGCTGCATCGCGTAATCGACCATCGTTATCATCTTTTGCGCTTCAACGGGCAAAGTCTGTCCCGCATGGTAATCCGCATAGTAGGATACCGCTTGCGCCAAGGTATAGAGCAATTTGGCAACGATGTGCAGCAAATCTGGTAAGCTAGCGAGCGTGACTTTGGTGCGATTGCTAGCTGCTTGTGCTTCAACCTTCGCCACCTTGCGCATGACAGAAATATCGCCACTTTGTGCAAAGTGTAGCAACATGCTATCGCCGATTTTTAAATTGGTGCTGATGCCGGATAGATAGATTTCAGTGAAGGAGAGTGCTTCACTGAGGACGATATTTTGCGGTTCATCGCTACGCGGCCGTAAATTATTCCAGTCGGCGCGTGCGACTAATTCTTCAGTGGTTTCGAAGCTTTGCGCCGTTTCATCTGGGCCAGCGATGCTTTGCGCCCGCGTGCCTATCGGGAGCAGTGCTGATTCGGCTTGATTCTTATCCATCGTGTACGCCAAATACACGCTCGCAGCGACACCGGGTTTGAGTTCATAGCCGACTAAGCGCGCCATTTCCAAAATCGAACGGCGCTCGGTAGCGGTGCGCAAATAGCCTTCATTCGCAATCCGCTCTTGGTAAAAAGTCAGTACATCGCTGGCGCTCGCCCACGCATCGAGTAAGGCGATCGCCGGATCTGAGGTATCGCGTGTCGATAGCCCTTGCAGTGGGTAATACACGTTTTCGCTATCGTCACCAGTTTGCACGGCCATATCTGACAGGCGTTGTTGCATGCGATTGAAAAATGCCGCGTGGTTGCCAACCCGATAGCGCAAACTGCTGAGACCGGGACGGTTCCAGTTCGACAGTGGTGTCATGCTAGGCGTTGCCAGATCAATGCAGCCACATGGCTGGCTGGAGCATAAACAAGCGTGTTTCATTATCGACCTCCGTGGATCTCAATGGCGAGCTTGCCATGCTCGGGAAAATTGGGATCATTATCGAGTTGCGCAATTTCCCATTGGCGTAGTGGCAGCAGACCTTGTTCTAACTCTTGATTCGATTCTTCAAACAGCCGTTGCAAGCGCGTCACGGTGACACACTCGACACCTTCTACCGCTTGCGCGATGGCCACTAATTGGGACAGGTAAATGTCTTGGCCAAAGCTCAAATTGTCTGGGTGGAAGAAACCTAGTTTGCCATCGGCCAAGCGGCGATTCGAAAATACCTTGCGCAGCGCCGCTAACACATGGCCGCGTTGGTAGCCGGGTAGCACGCAAACCCGCAAAGCGAGATCAAGCGGCACATAACGCCCCGGCAAGACGCGCAAATCGTGGCCCATGCGGCGATAAGTTTGCAAATATTGGTCTATTTCCGCCAGCAAAGCTGGATCGACTTCTTCCGTGCCACGCGGATCAACAATGACCTCCGCCTCATTCCACGAGCCGCTCCAGACTAATGCTGCCGCCGCACGTTGTAGCTTAGGATTGCGCTCTGCCAGTTGCTGGTAGTCTTGTGCAATGATGGCGCGTTGCAATTGTTGTTTGATCGCTTGCGGCGCATACATTTTGACTTCGGCTATCGGTTCCGGCGCGATGCCGCCAGTAGCGGGCAAGGGATTGCGTAGCGTAATCGTCACGCCAGAGAGCAACTGCGGCACGATCATGGTAGTGATGGCATCAGCACCAACATTGCCCGCCAGTGCCTGACCGATCCGGTATTGCGCACGAAATTGCGCACCGGCGGCGGGTTGCTCGCCGAGTTCACCATCGCCAAAGCGCAGATAAGCGGCGCCATCGTTATCGCACTCGACCAAGTAATGCAATTCGTGGCTTTCGCTATTGATCAAGTCATAGCGCACTTGCCATTCTTGCTGGGTGCTGCGGTCGCTGACATCGGTCACGCTAAGCTGTGGCAGTGCATGGCGTGGATTGCGCACAAACACCTCGCTTGCGCTGGCAAGGCTAGGCAAAGGCTCAGCCCAGCACAGCGGGGCGCGGCTTAAACGTGGCCGGAATTTGCCCGCGCGATAACTGGTTGCACCAACCTGACCGATGCAGGCGCATTCGGTTTCGCTAGCGAGGGTGGGGACTGTCCCAATATCTTCAGGTGGCAGGCTTTGGCCTGCATCAATCAATAACACGTTAGCGCGCGCTACAGTGATGTCGCTGATCAGTTCGCAGGCGGGCGCAGGGCCGGGCGCACTCAAGCGTAGCGCGAAGGGCAGGGCATCGGCCCAAGCGATATCGAGCACCGGTGTAGCGTCGCCCTTGGCGTCGAGCAAGAGCGGATCGAGATTTTCAACGACGCTCGTGAGGCGCACGGCGTGGCGGCGGCTGCGATCTGCTTCTTCAACGAGGCCGGAAGTGCTGCTTTTGACTTCTTCAAAAATGAGCACATCGCCTACGCTTAAGCTGAGCGCGCGGCGACTACCTGCGCCATTCGTCCACGCATCGCGTAAGCTGGCGCTGGTGCTGCCAGCGCTGATTGAACAAAATTCACCGCCCCAGCTGTAGAAGGAAATCGCGTTATGCGCTTGCCGCAGCTTGAGCGCATCGCGTGGCAACAAAGGTTCAAACACTTCATAGTCGCTACGCGCGACGTCACGCATATCTTCCCAACGCAAGATGCTAGGCTTACCTGCCAGCGCATCATTCATGCCCGTTAAAAAGGCGACCTCGGTCAGTGGTAAATCGATATCTTGATCGGTTGTCAACGCCAGCCAAGCGCGGGCATTGCAACCTTCATGCATGCGGTAATCGACTAAGCGCGCATGGCGGCGGACGGAAATGCGCTGGCGAGCGGTGTCGAGATAGGCTTCGGTTGCCACCGCATCTTGGTAATAGCTCAGTTGATCAGCGCTATAGGCGAGTAATTCGACCAGGGTCACGCCGATATCAGGGACATGTCTTTCTTGCCAGTCTGGAATCAATAGCGCTAGGCGATCCAGTAATAATTGCCGGAAGCTGGCGAAATCCTTTGCCATGTAATTCAACACGGGCGGGGTTTGTGGCGCGATTTCAGTTGGCGGGCAAGCAGCGCAATCGAGATCTTGCGGGCAGTTGATTTTGAAAGAGAAATCGACGCTGCTATAGCGTGCATCAATATTTTTCACTTCCACCAGTTGCAAGGTATAAGTTGAAAAATCACCCCATCGATCGAGTTGGATTTGCAGTACATCGTCTTTTTCAGGATCATCGCTAGGCTGTGGTGTGACATTGATGATCTTGATATCGCGCACCCGCCGTCCGCCAGATAGTCGCAAGTAGCGCGCTAAATCGGGGGCTGGTTTCGCCAGTTCGGGCGGTAATTTGCCGAGAAAATAGGCGTAGAGCGTCAATTGATCTTCACTCACTTCGACATAATCCAGCCCATTCCAATCGCTGGCATGGCGAATCGCACTGCGGCGCTGACTCTGTTCACAACATTGGTTCATGATGTTTCCTTTGCTTGAGTTCCGCTGCTTGGCTAGCGCTTAAAATTGTTGGCTGAAACTGGCGTGTTCCACTTCGCCACTCGCGCGTATCAAATAGCTCAGCTCGATGGACAATTGCGCATCGTTGGCAGAAACCGCCAAATCACGCATTTCGATCAAATCCCCTAGCCAGCGCCCAATTGCAGCCTGTAACGTAAATTGCAGCGTCGCTGCCAGTTCTGGGCTATTCGGTGCAAACAGCAATTGATTGATACCACTGCCAAAATCCGGCCGATTCACGCGCTCGCCGGGATTGGTGAAAATCAATTGCTGCAACATATCGCGGATATGCTGCTTGTCATCGGCCATGGCAGTGCGGCCACGGCTATCAAAGCGAAAAGGGAAGGCGATTTGGCTCATGATCAGGTTCCAATCACGCGCGGTTGAACCACGCTGACAACTAAAGGCCCTTGCGGGATCTGGTCTGGACTTTGACAAAGGGACGGGCCGGGCGCGAGAAACGCAACCTGCAACCAGAATCGGGCTATTGATCTGTGCCACCGGCTGGCCGCTGACCAACACCCGGGGTTGGGTTGGAATGATGTTCGCTGGCCCACCGTGGGGACACATCGCAACTGCACCAACATGTAATAAAGGGCCTGGCATGGTTTACTCCTTGTTTGAGTGGGAGGGCCTCGCATACGCGCTAACCAAATTTGAATTGAAAAAAAGTGGTCGGGTTAGGTAGATATGTCCCCTCTCCCCCTGTGGGAGAGGGTTAGGGAGAGGGGGCGGTTGCAATTGAGCAGAACTTTTTTCATATAGGAAGTTAATTTTTATAAATTACTTGCATCATCAACTCCAAAATATGCTGTTTTTGCTCAACCGCCCCCTCTCTCCCTACCTCTCTCCCACAAGGGGAGAGAGGAGCGTGTCCCTATTCGACGGTGCTAGCCTATTTTCCGGCTTTATCTTTTTTGCCGAGTGCATCACGGGCAAGCGCCTCCCACATCCACCTCAAATCACCGTCAACGCCCCCGCATTCATATCTATCGTCGGCCCGAGCATGGTCAGCATCGCGCCCTTACCGTTTTGGATATAAATCCCGGTGTCATTTACGATCAAGGTCGCACCCGTGGTGCTTTTCAGCATGATGCCGCCAGTGGGGCCGGGTAAATCGCTGATCTGTATCATGTTTTGCGCCAGCGTTTGCAGCACGATGCTAGGGGAAACCGGCAAGCCTGCCATCGCTAGCGGTGGGATGTTGCCGATGCCGTAGCGGCAACCTGTCCAAATCGGGAAATCGGGGTTGCCTTGTTCAAATTCGACCCACACGCCAGAGCCAATTGGCGGCACAAAATATGCGCCCATCGGTGGCCCCGGCGGCCCGGCGAGGGGGGCGCAGGCTTCGCACCATGTGGTGGGGACGAGGCTGGTGACATCGGGCACCATGCATTGAATGCGGGCGCGGAATTCGGGGTCGATGTTATTGATTACCGTGCCACGGTATTTGCCGTAGTATTTCTTTTCTTCGCTCATACAGGAACCTTGGAAGTTAGCGAGGTCAAACCATCGCGGCTGAGTTGAAAACTTTGTTTGTATTGCCCACGTTGTATCGTGTGGGTGACGCTATTGACGTAGTACAAGCCATCGTAGGTGGCACTAGCACCGCGCACGCCAACCAGCATGCGGGCGCGCAAAATGTGACCATAGCGCAGCACATCTAAGCTGCCAGAAACGCTGATCGCATCGCTCGATTCCGCCAAAGCGCCCAGAATCCGATTGACGATTTTTGGCGCGTCTTCTTTGTACGACCAATCAGGAAATTCGACCTTGGCTGGCACCAACGGCTGCGCGCCTAGCGGCGGTTTGAAAATATTAAAATTCGGCAGTGGAATCGGGATCGGGATCTTTTTTTGCACCGGATCAAATACCCCAAACACCATGATTTTTTTGGCTAGCCCATCGACGCTTACGCTCAAGCTTTCGACATTGGTGTGCGCATCCATATTCACATTCAGCGCAGGCTGTGGTACAGGAATGCGAATATCCGGCCCCCAATAAGCGATATTCATCCCCGGCACCGGCCCCGGTTCAACGTAAAACACATAGCCGACTTCACGCGCTAGCTTGCGCAAATGCACTAAGTCAGTGGTGGTTTGCGTAGGAATGCGTTCGGTGGGAATCGGCGGCACATTGATAAACGGCGGAATCGCCAGCGGTTCAATCCCGAGCAAGGCATATTTCGCCAAAATGGCATATACCTGCGCAATCTCCGGCATGGCGGGGTAGCGCATGAAAGGCATTTCCACCAAATCCATCGCCAGACTCATATCGCTACCAGTGATGGTCAACGTCGATTGCCCCGGTTCATTGCTCGGTGAAAATTCTTGATTGGTGATCATGCCATCCATCAACACATTCGGATGGCCGTTCAAGGTCGCAACGATGATGACACGGGTGACAATTGGCTCAAAATAGCCGTGTGGTAGCATTTCCGTCAAAATCGGCGAATTTTTGCTGACGGTGAAGCTGATCTGAAAGCCGCCTTTATCGCGTCCCGAGGTCACACTCACGTTCGACAACGCATCCATCACCACCTGCGGTACCGGCTTTGGCATGCCAACGCCTATCATCAGCGTCAGATGAATTCCCTTTAGCATTTAGAAATTCCCTGTCAAAGCACCGCTATTGGGCATGCCGGGAATGCCTTCCGGTAGCGTGATCTTGATGCGTTGCCCGAGGTGTGTCACATCCTGCGCTTGCATGGCGCGATTCGCGTCCAACAGCCGCCAAAAAGCAGTCGGGTCGCTCAGGTATTTCGCCGTGATTTGGTCGATCCGCTCGCCCTGCGTCACCACATGCTCTTGCAGTGTCGAAAAACGCTCCGGTTGCGGAAAAAAACGGCGCTGCAAATAGGTCACTTCACGCCCATTTTCATCCACCATGCTGCTCGTCGCGGTGTTGTAGTAGCGGCTAGTAGGGGAAAAATTGTAATTTGCCATGCTGTTTCTCCGTGAGGTTTAAGTAACCGAGCAAAACTGATGTAGGGTGCGCACACCGAAACGTCTGGGAATCATCATATTTTTGCGCAAGCATTACAGAACACTCTGATTTTGAAAAAGGTTTAACTGCATTACTTACGCAATGCCCGTGATGCCCATATTGCTAAAGCTGCCGGGTTGGCTTTTCTTCGCTAACTGTTCTTTCGCTTGCAAATACGCCATAAACAAGCCGCCACCTTTGCCATCAAAACCAAGGTCATCTATCGTCAGCACCCGTAGCCCGAGCGAAATCTTGGCGCGCAGTGGGTTGAGATTCGGATCAAACGCTTCTTCGGTGATCGAAAATTCCTGAATCCGCACGGGCACGATGCGCTGTGGCCCAAACACAAATAGCGTCAATGGCCCGCTCGATGGCGAAATTTCCAAGGTGCCGCTTTGTACATCGCTGCGATTGCTATACAAGTGGGCGCTAGAGGGATAAATAATGCTCTCTAGCAAAGCTAATTGCGGGTGTATGCCTAGCGCCACCGTTTGCGGATCAGCATTGGCGAGCGCATCGGTAGCGTCGATTTCGGCTTCGAGCTTGATGGTTTCAGTCGGTGGCCCTTTCAGGCGTAGCGCTTCAATATGATCGCCACTTTCACCAGAAACGCCCTTGATTTGCAAACTGCGAGACAGCGTATCGGGGTTGTATTGCAGATTGATAATGCGTTGCACGGCACCGCTATCGTTATCAATTAACACTAGCGCACAACGTAGCAAACGCGGGGAGCCGGGGAAGCTGCTCATGGTTTTATCCAGTTCAATGAAAATAAAAAGAAGCAGCGCATAATCTTGCTATGCATTGCGACACAAATATGAGGGACATACTTTGCACGTTATGGATTGCCATCTGGTTTTACTCCTGGCATCAAGGGGAACTTCAAGGTGCGAATGTCGAGCACGAAAGGTGGTTCCGCTTTGGGTTTGATGTTTTGCATGACCTGGCTAGGGGTTTGCGACATCTGAGCTGCTGGTACTGCTGGCAACTGCCATACCAAGTCCGGTGCATGTTGTGCCAGTGGCCCTACGGTTGGCGTTGGTAGTGGTTTGTCACTTTTTGCGGCTGGCGTAGGGACAGGCACAGGGCAGATTTGCAGTGCTGGCAGACTAGGTTTAGCGGCTGCTGGCGCAGGTGCCGGCGGGAGGTCGGGCATGGGCTTCATTGCCGCTTCGAGTTGTTTTTTCTTTTCCAGATATTCCTGCAACTTGCGCGCCTTTTCGAGTACATCTAGCGATGGTTTCGGGGTAGTCGTGGCGCTACTCGGGTCGAACAGCTTGCTTTCGGCGTTGGCTTTTTGGATGCTGTCTGGATTATCGCGTTCTTGCGCCGCAGTTTGCGCGCTACCAAGTGCAATTGGCGCCGCCAGTTCTGATAAGCCGGGTGCAATTTTGTCAAGATAGCCGAGTTTCTTTTCGGTGCTGAGCAAATCCTCGCTTTTGCCGTTATAGCGAGGTTTTTCTGGCGCTTTGAGGAAATCGGGCGGTAAATGCTGCGCGCGTGGCCCCAACTGCGGTTGCAAATCGGGGATCACCATCGGCACTTTTGGCAGCAAGGGTACGACGGGGACTACCGCAGCAGGTGGCGGTACTGGTTTTTTCTTTGGTTCCTCGCAATACACTCCCGGCGCAGCGCTGCCATGCTGCTCGGGCGCGACGCTAGCGCCTTGCGTCACTTGCTGCGCGCTTTGCGTAGCGTGTTGTTCTGCGCTAGCGCTACTCATGCTACCCGTTTGCAGGCCCGCCATGGTATTTGTAGGTGGCATACGTTGCTGCAAAACATGGGATAACTCATGCGCGAGCAATTGCCGCCCGGCGCTGGTGCCGGGTTGATATTGCCCCGGCGCAAAGGCGATATCGTCGCCGCTGGCAAAGGCATTGGTGCCCATTGCCGCTGCGCTGCTGGCCGACAAGGGATCGGTATGAATGCGTACTTGACTCAGATCGGTTTGTAGTTTGCTTTCAAAATACACTCGATCCGCCACATTGAGGGACTGTCCCCGTGTCGGCAAGCTATGATCTTGGCTGACACCGGGGTGTAGCATCAGGCGTGAATGCGTCATTTTTTCTTGCCTTTCTTCTTGTCATTCAAGATCGTCGTTTTGCCGATACGGTAGCTTTCAAGGCGAATGGTCACATCATTGGCATAGCCGCTGGTCACCGTGCCATACAGGGTTTTCGGATAGATATTTTCATTACGGATTGGATTATTTTGCTTGTCTTCTTCAGTTGCGCCTGCCTCGTGGCCGGTGCCAAAGGTCAGGCCAGCATCGCTTAATTGACCCAAATGGATAGCGCCAGTATTGATGATCGTACTGCTTTGGGTGAAGTGCCCTTTGCGTTTGGCTGATTCTTTGACGGCACCCTCAAGTTTGAGGTCTGTCACACTGAGATTGACCGCGCCCACACCAAGGCGGAAGGCAGATGTTTTCTTCCCTTTCGCTTTGCCAACATCCGGGCCAGAAGCTGGCAAAATACTGCCGCCGACCGTGAAGTCTTCGACCGCATTCATATTCGGCTCGCCGAGATTGATTTTGCCGGACAAGCCTTCTGAATTGAGATCGGCCAAATCAATCACCGCACCACCTTTCAAGCTGAGATTAATGCCGTAGATATCGACACCGATATCTTTGACCACAACCTTTGGATCGCTCGGGTCTTTGGGTTTAGGCGGGGCTGGCGGTTTGCCATCGGGCAGCGCATCGCGCACTAGCGTTTTGATCCTGACTTCTTCTTTGTTTTCAGCCAGCTCTTGCTCGTTGATGCCATCGTCGTTTTTGCGTAAATCCCAACCGACCAATTCTTTGGTTTTTTTATTGCCGTAGTACAGGCCGGCACCAGTACCTGCTACTCCGCCTATCCCTGCACCCACTGCCGCACCCGGCAAAATACCTGCTGGCCCTGCTTTTAAACCACCAGCCGTACCGCCAAGTACTGCACCGCCCGCCGTACCGGCGACGGCACCCACTGCCGCGCCTATAGTTTTGAGGTCGAGTTGGATGAAGAGACGACCATTTTTTAATTCAAAATCAATCGCTTGCTGGAATACTGCGCTGTTTTTGAAAATATGGTTTTCCAATCTGGCGTAATTGATTTTGCCGTTGCGAATATCGAGGTAGAGCGGGAAGTCGCGCGTGGTGAGTGTGTCACGCGTGAGCAAGTGATCGTCAACCAGCAAGGTCAGGTGAACGGTAAGCACCACGATGCCATTGAGTTTGTCGAGAAAGTTGAGGAAGCCCTCGTTAATTTTTTTGGAATCTTTAGGCGGGCCTTTTTTCTTGCCCATATGGAGTAAATCATCCACCCCAAATTTAGCGTCGAGCATCCGCAATTGCTTCAAGGTGATTAGCTTGGAGCCATCTTTTTGATTTTCATATTTGATCGCGCTACCACCTTTGCCAACGATGGCAGCACCACCGATATTGAGATGCAAGCCCAAATCGGTGTTGTCATAGTGTATGCCCAAGGCGGTGAGCTGTTGAATCGAAATTGAACCGTCAGCATCTTTCAAAAATCCGTCGATGATCAAGCTGCGATTGTCGCCACTACCATCTGCTTCGCGCACCAGCGAGAAGTGTGAATCATCGTCGATTTGGCCATGCACATTCGCCGCGCTAAGTTCGTTCAACCAAATCCGGCTCTTCCCGCCTTCGAGGAAGTTCATGTAAAAACCATTGCCTTTCAAATCGGCGGTGGCGTCAAACATGCCCGGCAATTTTGCCTCAACGCCCTTAGCATCCAGTTCCTTAAAGCCTAGTCCACCCAGCATTTCCC
>JACPVY010000459.1 GCA_016197345.1 Burkholderiales bacterium | reverse complement strand
GTACATGAGCGCCCTCAAGCGCTACACCTCGCCAATCAAGAATTGCAAAGCGCGATGGATACCTTGAAAAATGCACAAGAAGAAATTCAACGCACGGATCGCTTGGCGGCGCTAGGTGCCTTGGTGGCCGGGATTGCACATGAACTCAATACCCCGATTGGCAATTGCGTGGTGGTGGCGAGCACCACCCAGAGCATTAGCGAACAATTTGCAAAGGAAGTCGAGAGTGGCTTGAAGCGTTCGAGTTTGCAAAGCTATGTCAATCAAATCAAGCAAGCGAATCAATTGCTCGAACGCAATTTACATAGCGCCGCAGAATTGATCGGCAGTTTCAAACAAGTCGCAGTGGATCGTACCAGTGCTAAGCGACGCCAGTTTGAATTGCATGCAGTGGTTGAAGAAACCGTACGCACCTTGGCCCCTAGCTTTAAACATTCTGGCCATAGCGTTGAATATGCTGTGCCACCCGATATTGTGATGGATAGCTACCCCGGCCCCTTGGGGCAAATACTGAATAATCTGATCAACAATGCGATGTTGCATGCCTTTGAAGGCCGAGAAAATGGCTTGATCCACATTTCCGCCCGCCTTTTGTCGTCGCAGCAAGTGCAATTGGAAGTGCGAGATAACGGCGTTGGCATTCCAGAAGCGAATTTGGGACGCATTTTTGATCCATTTTTTACGACCAAGCTGGGGCAGGGTGGTAGTGGCCTCGGTTTAAATATTGTGTATAACCTTGTCAGCAATGTGTTGGGTGGCAGCATTCGAGTCGAAAGCACCTTGCAACAGGGGACACACTTTTTTCTGATCTTGAATTTGGATGCCCCAGCATCGCCGCTGATGCCTGAAATCATGTGATGCGGCGCTTGATCGGTAGTCCACCCATGCCTGCGCTATTTGCTCTCGCCCCAACCGGTAGGGCAATTGACTTGCGCTAGCAATTTCGCATATTCGCCGCTCGCACGCAGTTTTTGCAAACCCGCATTGAACTCTTGCATCCGTTGCGCGCTTTCATTTTTGCTTTTCGGCAGCATTAAATGGGTGGTAAAGCGATCCGTCATCAACTTGGGAAAGGCAGATAAGCGGCTCGCTTCTTGTGGTGAAAAATGGCGTAACAGGGTATCGCAGGCGACATTTTTCTCTAGCGGGGCGATATCAATGCGCTGCAATAGCATCATCTTCAACAGCGTTTTTTCATCGAGTAGTTTTTCGCTTTTAAATTCGCCGGCTTTGGCGGCTTGCCAAATTTCGGGGGTATAGGTGTAATCCTGAATCAAGCCAACGCGGTAGGGCTTTAAATCTTGCAAGCTATCCCAATGAAATTTCACATCATTCCGATAGACAAATAACCATTGCTCCGTCACCACATTGTCGCTGATCAAAAAATGTGCAGCATGCTCTGGTTTTTTGCCCCAATACGCGGTGCCATCCCATTTGCCTAATTTACTTTCAGCGAGTGTGCGCGACCATGGTAAAAAAGTGTATTCGACTTGATAGCCAGCCAGTTCAAACGCACGCCGCACAATGGATAAGGCAATCCCCTTATCTTCCCGCGCTTCCGTGGCATATGGCGCTAGCTCACCCGTCGCGATTTTTAAGACCTTGGGTTCCGCCGATACCGAAATAGCACAGCAGCACAGTAAAAAAGCAAAAAATACCTTTTTCATGATGTCCTCAGCGAAGCTTATGGGGGGTGCTATAAGGGTAGCAGTTATCGCCGCTTGACGTAAGCGTAAAAGCGCATCGTCATGGCGCCAGAATCAACGGCAGCGCTGATGGCGAGTCAGTATAATAGCGCCACCGCAAACCGCGCTTTGAGCGCCCGAGGAGAATGACATGCTGAAAGTCTATGGCGACATCGTTTCTGGCAATTGCTATAAGGTCAAATTGCTGCTTGCGCTACTGGATATCGAGCATGAATGGTTGCATGTCGATATCATGCGTGGCGAAGCGCATAAACCTGCATTTTTAGCCTTGAACCCAAATGGCAAGGTGCCGACCGTGGTGCTAGAAGATGGCCGCACGCTATGCGAATCGAACGCGATTTTGCATTATTTTGCTGAAGGCAGCTGCTTTTTACCGCAAGACCGCTTTTTGCACGCCAAAGTACTGCAATGGCAGTTTTTTGAGCAATATAGCCATGAACCGTATATCGCCGTAGCGCGCTTTATCGCGAAATATCTGGGTTTGCCGGAAGATAGGCGCGAAGACTACCTCGCTAAGCAAGCGGGTGGCCATAAGGCATTAGAAGTGATGGAAAAGCAATTGGCGCAAACGCCTTACTTGGTCGGCGATACCTATACGATTGCCGATATTTCCTTGTATGGCTATACCCATGTGGCGCACGAAGGCGGGTTTGATTTACAGCATTATCCTGCCATTACCGCTTGGCTAGCGCGGGTGAAAAGCGAGCCACGCCATGTGACGATAGAACAGTTTTTGTAGCAAGTCTGCGTGCGGTGGGGCAAGCTGCTGTTCACCCCGCCGCGCTATGTTTACCGATTCAGCGCTTGTAAGCTGTGCTCGATTCTATCCAAGCCCTCGCTCAAAATCTCGCGCGACGTCGCAAAGCAAATCCGTAAATGTCCTTCCGCGCCGGGGCCGAAGAATTTAGTGGCCCCTGGTACGACGGCGACCCGTCCTTTTTCTAGCAAATGCGCTTGTAAGGCTAAGCTATCCATACCCGCCACCGTCACTTGTGGGAATAGTAGATAAGTCGCTTCTGGCGCGCGACATTGCACGCCGGGCATCGCGTTCAACCGTGTCACCGCCATTTCACGCTGCGCATGCAAATGCCTTAAGAAAGCGTCGACCCACGGCCAACCTTCATTCAGTGCTGCGGTCGCGGCGATTTGCGAAATCGTCGCGACCCCACCCGCCGTGGTGAGTACCTGGCTAGTCTTGACCATGCCTTGATACAGTTCTTCAGTGGGCGCATGAATATAGCCGACACGCAAACCAGCAAGACCAAAGGTTTTCGACATGCCATGCACCGTGATGCAACGTTCAGCAATCTCCCCCCCTAGGGCCGCCATGCTGAGGTATTGATGTGGTTGAAAGACGATGTCAGACCAGATTTCATCGTTCAAAATCCACAGCTTATGCGCCACTGCAAAATCACCTAGCAAGCGCAATTCTGCTTCGCTTAGCACCACCCCGAGCGGGTTGATCGGGCTGCACACGCCTAGCAGGCGGGTACGGGGTGTGATCAAGCTGGGTAAGGCGCTCCAATCTGGGCGACCAGTGGTGTGGTCAAGCGGCACTAACACCACTTTACCGCCCACCGCCTCGACCGAGGTGCGGAATAGATAATCGACGGGATCAAAAATAATCGCTTCGTCACCCGCTTGCATCAACAGACGTGTCACCACCGTCATCGCACTGGCCACGCTATCTATCGGCAGAATTTGCGCCGCTTGCGCGGGCACGTTGCGGCGCTCACGCATCATGCGCGCGCAGGCCTCGCGAAATTCGCTCAAGCCTTCATGTGGGCCATAGGAATAGACACCGCTTTTGGCGTAATCGAGTACCGCATCGCGGATGGGATCGGCGACCGGAAAATCAGGGTCGGCCGCCGTCAAGGCAATCACATCGGCGGGCAGCGTCGCCCAGCGGTAGTTAAAAGCACGTTGGCGCAATAGCGCGAGGTCGATGTTCGCGTGGGTATAGTGCAGGTCTGGTTGCATGAGCGTCTCAATCCATTCTTAATCAACGAGGGGGACAGTACGGGTTTGATTTGGATCGAACACCAAAAACTGCTGTGCAAGTTCGCGCCCCATTTCACGCATCGGTGCAATTTCCGCCAAACGCTTTTGCGCCCATGCTTCAATCGTCTCGGCTGAAGGTTGGCCTTGTTCTAGCAATTGGCAAAATTGATGGGCATCGTCGAGCGCAGAATTCACGCCTTGGCTGGTAAAGGTCAACATCGGATGGGCCGCATCGCCTAGCAAAACGATATTGTTTTTGTGTAGCGTTGGCAGACCATCCATATCGGTGGTGCGCCACACATGAGTGCCGCGCCAATCAGAATTTTTCAACAAACGAGGGATAGGATCAGCCCAATCACCGACCAGTTTTTGCGCAAAGGCGCGGCGCTGTTCTTCGCTCGAGTCATAGGCTAAGGTATGGGTGCCATCGAATTGCATATACCAGATCACGCGATCACCACCGCATGGCACTAAACCGATAGAGAGGCAACCTTCTTCTTGCTGCGTTTTCAAAAAACGACCTTCGAGCGCGGCGGCCATTTCGGCATCATGCACGATAGAGACTAATTCATGCACCCGCACCGGCTCAAGTTGTGCATCGGGGAATAGCATTTGCCGCACGCGTGAACGTGAACCATCGCAAGCAACAAATAAATTCGCTTCGATTTGCTGGCCATCATCAAATTTGGCTGCAATTGCGCGGCCATTGGCGTCGTATTCAAAGCCTATGCATTGATGTTGCATCGTCACGCTATCGGCTTGGACATGGTTCATCATGCATTGGATCAGCGCCGCACGACGAATCCCGAGCGCGCCTTCCAGCGGTTGGTCGAGCAAAACTTTGCCATGTGGATTGCGTAGCGTGAAGTGATTTAGCCACGCGCCTGCATCTTCGACTTCATCCACCACGCCTTGCCCGAGTTGCGCCAATGCATCTAGCCCATTTTGACGCAAGATGAAACCCAAGCCTTCTTGTCCTAAATGGCCCACTCGTTCATGGATAGAGTACGCAATCCCTGCGCGCTGTAAACCTATCGCCAAACCTAGGCCAGCAATGCCAGCACCAATAATCGCAATTTTCACGGCAATTCCTTTGTTGATAGAGGCATGCGCAAAAAATGTTTGCGCATGCCAGAGCATATTTTTGAAAGCGCTATTTAGCCATATTCCACACTTCTATGGCAATACTTTATTCAACAAACTGTGGGAAATACCGATGATATTGAAGTTTTAGCGTGGTAAACGGGAATTTAATAACACTATTGGCGTCGTTGAGCCAAATAAGTATTATTAAAATATAGTGCGGCAAAATGATTTAAAAAGAGGTCGGAAGATTACTTTGTTTTGGGGAAACAGGTAATTTTTCCACTAGAAGGCAGTTGCGAATCGATCAGTCGTAGGGGGGAGGGCAGCAAGCGACGGGATGCATGCATCCCGTGCTACATTTTGCAACTAGCCAAAAAATTTAAAAGTGATAAGCGCTTTTCACTTCAATAAAATTCACGCCGCTATTGGGTTTGCGATAACCGCCATTTGAGAAGTGTTGGATTTTTCCACCAATTTCCCAATTATTATCAAATACATAGCCGACACCTAAATGGTCGCCGAATTGAAATAAGGTGGAAAGCCGACGGCCATCGTTATTATAAAGATCGGATAAACGGTGAACGCCGATGCCGCCTTCGAAATATAGCCCGCGCAGGTTATCGGCAAAAACGAAGCACATTTGAAATTTAAATTGAAAGAAAAATATAAAATCGGCGCAAGCATAAATCTAAAAACAAAAAAACTTTAAATAAAAATGAGTTGGATAATTTCGTATTTCGTACAAAGAGGCCATCCTGGCGAAGCGGCGTCGATGCCCAGATTGCTAGCGTGGCTAGGTAAGGCGGCGACTGCGAGAGCGGCCAAACAGGCTTTGAAGAAAGTGTTGATTTTCATCATGGTTCCAGTTCCAAATTGAAAAAGAAAGAAGACTGGCGTATCGCCAGTGAGCTGCCGAGCAAGATATCATACCGCCTAGTCAAATGCAGGCAAGATCAGCAATTCGCTCGACATTTTCTCTTCGATTTGTAAAGGCACACCGTGATTATTTCCGTGAATAAATCAACGAATACCCGAATTACTTTTCTCGGCATCGGTTTAATGGGCTTGCCTATGGCGAGCCGCTTATTGCAAGCGGGTTTTGCACTCACCGCATGGAACCGCGATACCAGCAAAACCCAGCCACTCGCCGCGCTGGGCGCGCAGTGTGAAGTCGAATTGAGCACGGCAGTGGCGAACGCCGATGTCATTATTTCGATGTTGACCGATGGCAACGTCGTGCTTGAAGTGCAACAAGCCGCTAGCCCGGCCTTGCATAGCGGGCAAATTTGGATAGACATGAGTTCGACCCGGCAAGATCAAGCGCAGCAGATGGCAGCGCGCTTGCAGCCGCTAGGTGTGGCTTTTCTCGATGCCCCAGTTTCCGGCGGTGTGCTGGGGGCGCAAGCGGGCAGCTTAGCGATTATGGTCGGCGGCGAAGCGGCGGCTTTTGCGCAAGTGACCGCGCTGTTGCAAGTGCTGGGACGGCCGACGCTAGTGGGCGCAGCTGGTTGCGGCCAATTGGCGAAGTTGTGCAATCAATTAATCGTTGGTGGCACCTTGAATTTAGTGGCGGAAGCGCTGCTATTAGCGCAAGCCGGTGGTGCGGATGCTAGCGCCGTGCGGCAAGCGATACGCGGTGGTTTTGCTGAAAGCCGGATTTTAGAAGTGCATGGCGAACGCATGCTACAGCGCAAATTTCTGCCCGGCGGTCAAATCAAAAGCCAAGCAAAAGACATGGAAAACGTATTAGCGGCTGCACAAGCGGGCGGTGTTCATTTGCCACTAACGGAATTGGTGACACACGCATTTCAAGCGATGCTGCCGCAATGGGCCACAGCGGATCAATCAGCGGCGCTATTAGCGTTGGAGGCGCGCAATCCCGGTGTGCGGGTGGGGACAGAGCCGGATCAATTGCCGATGCTATAAAGAGGCGGGGTAAATGGGGGTGAGGTGTGCCCCCTCTCTCCTCATAAAGCTGTTGCAAGACTATTTTTGGCGCTAAATCATGCAATTTTGCGGCCAAACTCCTCTCGCCCCTCGCGGGAGAGAGGCAGGGAGAGAGGGGGCGGCTGAGCAAAAACAGTATAATTTTGAGGTAAAAATGCAATTTAATTATTTTATTATTGCCTTTAATGCCGGAAATATGCTGTTCAGTTACAACCCCCCCTCTCCCTAGCCCTCTCCAGCG
>JACPVY010000458.1 GCA_016197345.1 Burkholderiales bacterium | reverse complement strand
GTGCGCAATAAGCTGAAAGTCGCCGCCGCCATTAGCAATGCCCAAGCGTATCTGCGTCTGTTAGCCGAAGGGCAAACGCTAGATAGCTATTTATGGCAACACGTCGCTGGCAAACCGATTCCCAATCACAGCGGCGCACGGATTATCACTACACCACTCTCCGATCAAATTTCCAAAGACCTGAAAAAGCGCGGTTTTAAATTCGTCGGTAGCACCATTATTTATGCCTATATGCAAGCCATTGGCATGGTGCAAGATCACGAATTGGGCTGCGACTGGCATCACAGTAAGCACCCTGCTTAACCGCCCCCTTTTTGCGCCGCTAGCTGTGCGAGCGACCTTGGCGTATGACAATAATTTGACACGGATTGCCATAAATTCGGCTTTAACACAAGCGTGAAATGTATGAAATCGTCTCAATTCCAGCAAATTTCACGCTTGCATCGTCGCCCGCATAGCACTACAATTTGTGCCTCGCGCAAATAGCGCTACTAGATATAGTGTTCGTGGTGTACACTAGCTGCAAGATTAGCAACTTTCGAAGCCCATTTTCTACCCATGCTTCCAGCCCGCCCCTCTGAAGGTCGGCTTGCCCGCTAAAAACACCTCCGGTCGCCGTTACGACGGTGGTTTTGCCTTATAACCTAGGCGGCATCAAGGTGTCGCCAACGCCAGTTTCAGGAGCTTCAATGCACTCGACGCAAGATACTTCCAGCACCGTGCCATCCGGCATCAGCATGCCTTTTGCAGGCGCCAACACAGGCTTGGAAAACAATCCTCCTGTTCGCGGTGAATACCGTATCATCCGCCGCAATGGTGCCGTGGTTGGTTTCGAGCCATCCAAAATCGCCATCGCGATGACCAAAGCCTTTTTGGCAGTCAATGGTGGTCAAGGTGCGGCATCCGCCCGCGTCCGTGAGTTGGTCGAACAATTGACCGACAATGTCGTTTCTGCCTTGATGCGTCGCCAACCAAACGGCGGCACTTTCCACATCGAAGATATCCAAGATCAAGTCGAATTGTCGTTGATGCGCTCCGGCGAACATGATGTTGCCCGTGCTTATGTGTTGTATCGCGCTAAGCACATGGAAGAACGCCGTCTGGCAAAAGAAAAACAAAGCGCGGCAGGCGTGGCAGAGCCAACCTTGCACGTGTTGGAAAACGGCCAATTGCGCCCGCTCGATAGCAAACAAGTGCGTGAATTGATCGACGCCGCCTGCGTTGGCCTCGAAAAACACGTCGATGCGCCGGCAATTTTCACTGAAACCATGAAAAACCTGTACGACGGCGTGCCTGTCGAAGAATTGCATAAATCCGCAATTCTGGCCGCCCGTGCTTTGATGGAAAAAGACCCAGCGTATAGCCAAGTCACTGCCCGCTTGTTGTTGCACACGGTGCGTAAAGAAGTATTTGGCCGCGAAGTCGCACAAAAAGACACCGCTGCGGTGTATGTCGATTACTTCCCAGCTTTCATCAAAAAAGGCATTGCCGCTGATTTGCTAGATCAACGCCTCGCTGAATACGACTTGGCTAAGCTGGCAAAAGCTTTGGTTGCTGACCGCGATTTGCAGTTCGGCTACCTCGGTTTGCAAACCCTGTATGACCGCTATTTCTTGCATATCAACAACGTTCGCATCGAAATGCCGCAAGCGTTTTACATGCGCGTCGCGATGGGCTTGGCATTGAGCGAAATCAACCGCGAAGAACGCGCGATTGAGTTCTATCACTTGCTCTCTAGCTTTGATTTCATGAGCAGCACGCCGACCCTGTTTAACTCTGGCACCAAGCGCTCACAACTATCGAGCTGCTACCTGACCACGGTGTCGGATGATCTGGAAGGCATCTACGATGCGATCAAAGAAAACGCGCTGCTCGCAAAATACGCAGGCGGTTTGGGCAATGACTGGACTCCAGTGCGCTCGCTCGGCGCCCACATCAAAGGCACGAATGGCAAATCGCAAGGCGTGGTGCCATTCTTAAAAGTGGTGAACGATACCGCCGTTGCGGTGAACCAAGGTGGTAAGCGTAAAGGTGCAGTCTGCGCTTACCTCGAAACTTGGCACATGGATATCGAAGAATTCCTCGACCTGCGCAAAAACACGGGCGATGATCGCCGCCGCACCCACGACATGAACACCGCGAACTGGATTCCCGATTTGTTCATGAAGCGCGTGATGGAAAAAGGCGAATGGACTTTGTTCTCGCCTAGCGACACGCCAGATTTGCACGACAAATTTGGCCGTGCTTTTGAAGAAGCCTATACCGCCTACGAAGCCAACGCCGCACGCGGCGAATTTGCGCTCTATAAAAAAGTACAAGCACTCGATTTGTGGCGCAAGATGTTGTCGATGTTGTTTGAAACCGGCCATCCATGGATCACCTTCAAAGACCCATGCAATATCCGCAATCCACAGCAACACGTTGGCGTCGTGCATAGCTCGAATCTGTGTACCGAAATCACGCTCAACACGAACGCTAGCGAAATCGCGGTCTGCAACCTTGGTTCGATCAACTTGCCAGCGCACATGAAAGACGGCCAGTTAGATCAAGTGAAATTGCAAAAAACCATCCGCACCGCCATGCGCATGCTGGACAACGTGATCGACAT
>JACPVY010000056.1 GCA_016197345.1 Burkholderiales bacterium | reverse complement strand
GCAATATTCGCGCAATGGTCAGTTTCAGCTGGATAAAAATGGCTATATCGTCAATGCGCAGGGTGCTAATTTGACGGGCTACATGGCTGATTCGCTCGGCAATCTTTCTACCGGTGCGCCAGTCTCCCTGCAAGTCAATACTTCGGATTTGCCTCCGAAAAAGACCGAGAAGATCGCCGCTTTGCTCAATCTCGACTCGCGTGCTAGCGTGCCGAAAGACGTCGCCAACTTCAACCCGTCAGTGCCCACCAGCTACAACAGCGCGACCTCAGTGAACGTGTACGACACCTTGGGTAATCCACATGTGATGCAAACGTTTTACGCCAAGACTGGGCCAAGTACGTGGAATGTCTATGCAACCAATGACGGCGTAGAACGCTCCGCATTGACCGTGTCAGAAGCAGTCCACAATGCTGATAGCGTGGTCAATCCCACCCCAACCCCAGCGTCAATTGCCGCCGCCATTACCGCCTTAGCAACCGCCACCCGGGCCGATGCGACCGCCGCGAAAACAGCGGCAGATGCCGCTCTAGCGGCAGCGGTGACGCCAGCCGATATCGCCGCCGCAACGGCGCTGGAAAACAATGCAGATAATTTGATTTTGCTGGCAGCTTTTCAGGAAAATGCCGCGCTCGCTGCCAATACCGAAGCAGGCTCGGCAACGCCTACCCGCGCGACTGTGATTGATGCGGCCACCCGCGGCACCGCCGCCGTACCATTGCTTGCTCCTGCAGCACCGATTGCTAAGTTAGTCTTTACGCCCTTGGGTGCAATGGATGCGGCAACCAAGGCGGCAATGCCTTTACTGGTCAATTTGCCAGTGTATCCACCAACGGGTGCAATTAGCCCATTGTCGATGGAGCTTGATTATGCTGGCACCACGCAATTTGGTTCCAACTTCAGTACCAATGCCTTGAGCCAAGATGGCTATACCTCTGGCCGTTTGTCTGGCTTTAATACCAGTACCGACGGCACCATGGTGGCACGCTACACCAATGGCCAATCGCATACCTTGGCGCAATTAGTGTTGGCAAACTTCACCAATCCGAATGGCTTGTCGCCACTGGGCAATAATGCTTGGGTCGAAACGGCAGCTTCTGGCGCTGCGCTGGTGGGTGTCCCCAATTCGGCAAGTTTAGGGGTGTTGCAATCGTCGGCAGTCGAAAACTCGAACGTTGACTTGACGGCGGAGTTGGTGACGATGATTACCGCGCAACGGGTCTATCAAGCGAATGCACAAACGATTAAAACCCAAGACTCGGTGCTGCAAACGCTGGTGAATCTGCGCTAAGCAACATTACTCTTCGTGGCGTACGGGCAGACATCTTGTTTGCTCGTATTCTCTGTCGCCCGCGCTACTTTGCCGTGGCTTTCGCTTGGCGATGGCGATGCAGCGCCAGATTGGGCGCAACATATCAATTTGCTTTTCAACTTGTTTAGGAGTTCTCATGGATCGCCTGATCTATACCGCGATGACTGGCGCTATGCACATTTTAGAAAAGCAAGCCACCACCTCCCACAATCTCGCCAATAGCTCGACCACCGGTTTTCGCGCGCAAATTGATTCCTTTCGTGCCGTGCCGGTGGTGAGCGAAGGCTTGGCGACCCGCGCCTATGTTGTCGATTCCACGGTTGGTAGCGATTTTACCCCCGGGCCGATGCAGCATACCGGGCGCGAACTTGATCTAGCAGTGCAAGGGCCGGGTTTTATCGCCGTCCAATTGCCCGACGGGAGCGAAGCCTATACCCGTTCTGGTGCCTTGAAAGTGAGCGAAAACGGTATTTTGCAAACCAGCAACGGCATCGACGTAGCGGGTGAGGGTGGCCCGATAGCGATTACACCTGATGTCAATATCAGCATTGGCCGTGATGGTACAGTCTCCGCCATTGCCTATGGCACCAAGCCCGGCGTTTCTACCGAATTAGGGCGTATCAAGCTCGTCAATCCGCCGACACAAGACTTGGTGCGTGGCGACGATGGCTTGTTTCGTCGCAAAGACGGCAAAGATGCTGATGCCGATGCGGCCGTCACCGTCGCTGGAGGTACGCTAGAAGGCAGTAATGTCAATATGGTTGATGCAATGGTCGATATGATTAGCCTCGCACGCCAGTTTGAAACGCAAATGAGTTTGATGAAAAATGCTGAGAATAACGCTGCCAAAGCAGGTCAGATCCTCGCTTTGAATTAATGCGCTATGCCTGACAATGTGTGCTAGAAGTGCCGTCGCCAGAATTCCCCTCTGACTTCGGTTCAGCCTAAGCTGGTAGCACATCATCCACACCCAAGGTAATTTGCAACAAACCAATAACGATAAAGATGTCGCTATCAATGGCGCTGGTTTTTTCCAAGTCTTGCTGCCTGATGGCACCACTGCCTATACCCGCGACGGCTCCTTTCAAAGCGACGCCAATGGTCAACTGGTGACTTCGAGCGGTTATGTGATCCAGCCAGCGATTACGATTCCCAATAATGCGACGGGTTTGACGGTCGGACGGGATGGCACCGTTTCGATTACCACCGCAGGTGTCGCCGCCCCGACCCAAGTCGGCAGTTTACAACTCGCTACCTTCATCAATCCGGCTGGCTTAGAGAGTAAGGGCGAAAACCTCTACGTCGAAACCGGCGCTTCAGGTAGCCCGAATACGAATACGCCGGGCACGAATGGCTCCGGTGTGTTGACGCAAGGCTATGTCGAAACCTCAAACGTCAATGTGGTGGAAGAGCTGGTGAATATGATCCAAACCCAGCGTGCCTATGAAATCAATAGCAAGGCCATAACGACCTCGGATCAAATGCTGCAAAAACTATCGCAATTGTGATGACTGTGATGAATGTGATGCGGGTGATCGGTTTTTTATTCTGTCCCTTTTTTGAGAGGTTGAAATGAAACGCTATGCCTTGAGCTTGATCGTTTGCCTATTGGCTGGCTGCGCCGCGACGCCTAGCTCCATCGTCACGCTGCCACGTACTGCCGTGGCGGCACCGCCGCCTGCCAATGTCAGCAGCAATGGCGCGATTTTCCAAAGCGCTGCATTTCGCCCGATGTTTGAAGATCGCCGCGCGCGCTTGATTGGGGACACGTTGACCATCACCATCAGCGAATCCACTAGCGCCGTGAAGGCAGCAGCGAGTTCGGGCAATAAAACTGGGGCCACCGCCGTCGCAATTCCCACTGTGACAGGTTTGCCGCTGAAAACGCTACAAGGCACCACCCTGAAAGGCTCGACTGCGAATAGCTTTAGCGATAAAGATGCAGAAAGCGCCAGCAACACCTTCACCGGTACGATTACAGTCACCGTGATTGAAGTGCTGCCGAATGGGAATTTACTGGTGGCAGGCGAAAAACAACTGGCGATAGATAAAGGCACTGAGTTCGTGCGCATTTCCGGCGTGGTGAGTCCAGACAATATCGGCGTCGGCAATACCATAGCGTCGTCGAAAGTGGCCGATGCGCGCGTCGAGTATCGCACCAATAGCCAAATCGACCGCGCTAGCGTGACTTCAATGATTTCCAAGTTGTTTATGAGTGTATTGCCATTTTAATCATGCATCATCCAAGGGAGTGCAAGATGTTTAGCGTGCAAAAATTCAAAAAATGCTTGGCTTGGATTGTGGCCCTGAGTGTGGCGCTAACACCATATGCGCATGCAGAGCAGCGCCTAAAGGATCTTGCCAGCATCCAAGGCGTGCGCCAAAACCAGTTAATCGGCTATGGCTTGGTGGTGGGGCTGGATGGTAGTGGTGATCAAACCACCCAAACCCCATTCACGGTGCAAAGCGTATTGTCGATGTTGCAACAGATGGGCGTCAACCTACCGACAGGCACTTCATTGCAATTGAAAAACGTGGCGGCGGTGGTCGTCACCGCTAGCTTGCCTGCTTTTGCGCAACCAGGGCAAACCTTGGATATCACCGTCTCTTCAATGGGCAATGCAAAAAGTCTGCGTGGCGGCACCTTGATGATGACCCCGCTCAAAGGGGCCGATAATCAAATCTATGCAATGGCGCAAGGTAGTGTGATCGTGAGTGCTGCGGGGGCTGCCGCGAATGGCGGCAAAGCGCCAGTGAATCATTTAAGCGTGGGCCGGATTAGCGATGGCGCGACGGTCGAGCGTGCCGTAGCCTCTAATTTGGGGCAGGGCAATATGATTTTGCTGGAATTAAACCAGACCGATTTTACGACCGTGAGCCGGGTGGTGGACGTCATCAACCAAACTTACGGGCCAGACATCGCAAGTGCGCAAGATGGCCGTGTGATCAAAGTACGTTCCCCATCATCGAGTGATCAACGCGTCGCTTTTATCGGCGCGCT
>JACPVY010000457.1 GCA_016197345.1 Burkholderiales bacterium | reverse complement strand
TATTGTCGATGAATGCCCTTAGCCAATTGAGCGCGCAAACCAGCACCACGAAAACGAGCCAAGTTGCGCCCCTAAGTATCGACGACTGGCGTAGCACCCACAAAAGCCGTAGCGTGAATGCGCTTAGTAGCGCTGGTGAGGTGAGCAGCAACTCGCGCCAACCTGCGCATGTGCGCGAGTTTCAATCAAAATTAGCCAGCCAAGCCGAAGAAGCCAGCCGCAGCACGGGAATTCCTGCTAAATTCCTGCTAGGGCAAGCGGCGCTCGAATCAGGCTGGGGGCGGCGCGAATTGATCGGGGCCGACGGTAAAGCGAGCCACAATTTATTTGGTATCAAGGCTACTTCTGGCTGGAAGGGCAAAGTGGTGGAAGCGGTAACGACTGAATATGTGAATGGCGTACCCCATGCAAGACGTGAAAAATTCCGTGCCTATGATTCCTATGCCGAGGCTTTTAAAGATTACGGTAATCTGTTGTCGAAAAATCCACGTTATGAAAACGTGATAGCAAATTCGAAAGATGCAACCAGCTTTGCCCGCGGTTTGCAAAAAGCGGGCTACGCGACAGATCCTAACTATGCTGCAAAATTGACACGGATTATCAATAATTCGCTGAGTGATACGCCATCCATTGCAAAAAACTCTTGACGACAACCAAAGCGCCTCATTCAAGTTTTGCCACAGAATGCCGTTGACGGCTTGAGAGTGAGGTTTTGCTTGCAGCGCCAGTGTTTATGAAAGACAGAGAATCATGCCATCCAATCTAATCGCTATCGCCCAGACAGCAATTCAGGCCGCACAGGCGGGATTAAATACGACTGGCCATAACATTGCCAATGCCAGCACCCCCGGTTATAACCGCCAACAAGTGATTCAAGCCTCGGCTGCCGCGCAAAATGCAGGTTATGGCTTTGTTGGCGGCGGCACCAAAATCGGTGAAATCAAGCGCGTTTATAACGAATTTTTGAGTAATCAAGTCGTTAGCGCACAAACTAATTACAGTTCCCTCGATAGCTATTATTCGCAAATCCGCCAAGTCGATAATTTGCTGGCCGATACCGCTTCCGGGCTTTCTCCCGCATTACAAGATTTTTTCAAGGGCGTACAAGATCTCGCCTCCAACCCCGCTTCCGTCGCCTCGCGCCAAGCGATTCTTTCCACCGCTGATTCGCTCGCCGCCCGTTTTCAAGGCATGGACAATCGCCTGTCTGAAATCCGCGAGGGTGTCGATAGCCAAATCACTTCTAGCGTCAGCGTCATCAACTCGTATGCGACGCAAATTGGTAAGCTCAATGAATCGATTGCCTTGCTCGCCTCGGATCAATTTAAACCACCGAATGACTTGATGGATCAGCGCGATCAATTGGTGGCGGAGCTGAATAAAGAAGTGAAAGCGACGGTAGTTAAGCAATCGGACGAAACTTACACCGTTTCCATCGGCAATGGTCAGCCGTTGGTGGTTGGCGGCAGTGTGTTTCAGTTGGCGGCAACCAAATCTGCGACCGATTTGAATCGGGTGGAAGTCGGGTATTTGATCAATGGCAACGTCAGTACCTTGCCAGAAGATGCGCTGACGGGCGGCAAAATGGGCGGCCTGTTTCAATTTCGCACGCAAACCCTTGATGTCGCGCAAAATTCTTTAGGCCGCATCGCACTGGGTCTGGCGACTACCTTCAATGCCCAACATCAATTAGGGCAGGATTTGAATGGCAATTTGGGCGGCAACTTCTTCAATACTTCCACGCCAGTCGTGACCCCTAGCATTTTGAATATTGGCAATGCTGGCTTGACTGCGACGGTGACTGATGCCACCAAACTGACGACTAGCGATTACCAATTGCAATTCGACGGCACGAATTACGCCTTGACACGCTTATCCGACAATAAAATATTGTCCAACACCGATCTAGCCGCAGCAACGGCTGCCGCGCAAACCGATGGCTTTAGCCTGAACCTTGTTGCCGGCTCGATTCCGACCGCGCGTGGTGATAATTTCTTGATTCGCCCGACAATCGATGGCGCGAAATTGTTTTCGGTGGCGATTACCGATCGTTCGACGATTGCTGCCGCAGCGCCTATCGCGACGACCAATGGCACCACGAATAAAGGGACCGGCAAAATTAGCCCCGGCGTGGTCGATGCCAGTTATTTGCCAGCCAATGGCGGTACGCCGCTAGTGTCGCCTAACGTGGTGACCTTAACCTATGATGCGACTGCCAATACCTTGTCCGGCTTTCCACCAACGCAAGATGTGACGGTGACGATCAATGGCGTACCTACCGTGAATACCGCGCCAGTGGCCTCGATTCCCTATACCGCTGGCGCCAAAATCAGCTTTGGTGGTATCAATATCGATTTCACCGGGCAACCCGGTGCCGGCGATACCTTCACCATCGCGCAAAACTTAAGTGGCGTCGGCGATAACCGTAATGCCCGTTTGCTGGGCGCCTTGCAAACTGCAACGGTCTTGGAGAAAGGCACCGCGACGTATCAAGGTGCTTATGCCGAGATGGTGGGTTTAGTGGGGAATAAAGCACGGGAAATTCAAGTCAATACCGATGCAAGTAGCGCCTTTTTGCAGCAGGCCAAAGATGTTGAACAAGCGCAAGCTGGGGTCAATTTGGATGAAGAAGCAGCGAATTTGATGCGCTATCAACAAGCTTACCAAGCGGCTGGTAAAGTCATGCAAATTGCAGGGCAGTTATTTGATACCTTGATCGCGGCAGCGGGTCGATAGTAGCACCGGGTGCAGAAAAAAGGAGTAGATCATGCGTGTAAGTACCAATGGCATTTTTGAGGCAGGCATTAACCAGATCGGTAGCTTGCAATCTGGTTTAGCCAAGACCCAATTGCAATTATCGACGGGCAAACGCAATTTAACGGCGGCGGATGATCCAATTGCGGCGTCGCGTGCGCTGGAAGTGGTGCAATCGCAGTCGATTAACGATCAATTTTCTGTCAATCGCCAAAACGCGAATAGCTCCTTGTCACAAGTCGAAAGTGCGCTCAGTTCGGCCACCAATTTGATGCATGATGTGAAGCAAATTGCGATTAACGCCGGGCACGGTGGTTTATCGGATGCTGACCGCGCTTCGCTCGCGACCGATTTAAAAGGGCGGCTCGACGATTTGCTAGCGATTGCCAATACCGCCGACGGTGCGGGGGGCTATTTGTTTTCTGGCTTTCGTTCCAGTACCTTGCCTTTCATTAAAACGGCTACAGGCGCGCAGTATCAAGGTGACCAAGGACAGCGTTTTTTGCAAGTCGGTTCGTCACGCAATATTCCTATTAGCGATTCTGGGCACTCGATTTTTGAAGGCAATATCACAGGCAATGGCACCTTTGTCACCGCGCCCGGCACTGCGCCTCCTAATACCGGGTCGGGCATCGTCTCGATTGGTTCGGTCACGAATGCCTCGCAATTGACGGGGCAAAACTATAGCGTCACCTTTAACGTTTCCGCTACCACGCCACCAGTGACGACGTTTGATATTCTCAATACCACCACCAATACCCCGGTTTCTGCGGGCAATCCATTTACCGCAGGGCAGCCAATTGCGTTTGATGGCTTGCAGTTCGACGTCACCGGGGCGCCGGCAAATGGCGACGTATTTACCGTTCAGCCTAGCCAAAATCAAAGTATTTTTACGACATTGACGAGTTTAATTACGGCGCTAGGTCAACCAGCATCTGGCTCGACCGGGCAAGCGAATTTGACCAATGCCTTGAACACTGCGAATGCGAATTTGAATAATGCCTTGGATAATTTGCTATCGGTCCGTTCGACGATAGGCTCGCACTTACGCGAACTGGATTACCTCGATAGCTCGGGTGACGATATCAACATTCAATACAAACAAACGCTATCGGATTTGCAGGATTTAGATTACACCAAGGCGATTTCATCGTTCACACAACAGCAAACCACCTTGGAAGCGGCGCAACGCTCATATACCAAAATCGCTGGTTTGTCCCTGTTTAACTATATTTCCTAACTTCCTCGCTAGTAAACATATCAAAAGAATATCAATTCCATCGCGTTGGCAATGCTAGCGCGATGGCTTTTGTTCCCTTCAAACACCGGATGACGTAGCTAAGTGGCAAACCTTGTTGTAGTAAGTCGGTGTGGCAGCTGAGTAGAATGCTTTTTTAGGCAAAGAAGATGCTATTCTGCTGCGGTTACGTTAACCACCGCCCGTCAACATGAGTGAATCGCGTCAAATTAAGCCAAGCGTACAGACCCCTAGCGCCTTTCATGGCCTTTGTTTATGCCTTCTACTCTTGTCAGCAGCAGCGCTTGGCTTATGGCATGTGACGCCAGCCGCCTTACCGCCGCAGATACAAAACCTCGCACCGAATGAATTTTCAGTCGCCCGCGCACAACCGCTGCTGGCGGAAATTGCACGCCAAGCACATCCAACCGGGACGTCAGAAAATCGCCAAGTCGCTGATTATTTGCAAGCGCAGTTGCTGGCCTTGGGCTTGCAAACGCAAGTGCAAGAGGGAATGGGCTTCTCGAGTTGGTCGCTAGGGCGCGTACGCAACATCGTGGCGCGCTTACCAAGCAAGCTAGGGGCAAAGCAAGCGATGGCGCGTGGATCAGCCGTGCTATTGATGGCACATTATGATGCCGCACCGAATAGCTTCGGCGCGGCTGACGATGGCGCATCCGTCGCTGCGGTGTTGGAAACCTTGCGCGCACTGAAAAACGGGCCGCCGCTTGTCAATGACGTGCTCGTCTTGTTCACCGATGGCGAAGAAGCTGGCATGCTAGGGGCGCAATTATTCAGCCACGAACATCCTTGGTTGCAAGCGATTGGCCTTGTGCTCAATTTTGAGTATCGCGGCAATCGCGGCCCTTTTTGGATGTATGAAACCAGCCCCGGCAATGGCAAATTGATACAGGGCTTGCAACAAGCGCTACCCCATGCGCATGCCAATTCGGTTTTGTATGAGGTGTACAAAACCATGCCCAATTACACCGATTTCACCCAATTCAAGCAAATCGCCTTGCCCGGCCTGAATTTTGCCGCAATTGAGGGACATAACAGCTATCACACCCCACTTGATACCGCAGCTAATTTGGATTTAGCAAGCTGGCAAGATGAGGGACAGACGATGCTCGCCTTAGTACGTTACTTCGGCAACCAAGATTTGCACTATCTGCAAAGTGAAAATCGTTTGTATTTTGATCTGCCGTTAGTGGGCCTATTGAGTTATAGCAGCAATTGGCCGTGGACCGCCTTGCTCGGCATGCTATTGCTATGCTGCCTCGTCAAAGCGCATCGCCTGTTCGATAGCCGATTACACCTGCGCTGGCGCCAGAGCCTGTTGGCCGTGCCAGCCGTAGTATTGACGACGATGATCTTAGCAGCGCTCTGTTTTGCTGTGTGGCAAGCGGTGTTGTGGTTACATCCGGGGTATCGCTTGCAAGTGCATGGCAGTATCTATAACCAAGCGTGGTATTTGACGGCAATGATAGCGCTTGCGGTACTGCAATTGACCGTTTTGCATCGGTTGTGGCAAAAATGGTTGAGCGCGAGTGAGTTGTTGGCCGCTGCCTGTTTGCTTTGGTTTGTACTCGCGCTCACCTGTAGCGTGTTTCTACCCGGCGCTGCGTTGATTTTTACCTGGCCATTATTGCCTGTGCTGGTAGTGTGGCTAGCATTGCTATACCTGCCAATGAGCACACAAACACAGGCGATAGCATGGAGCATGGCCGCTTGGCTCGGCATTGTCTTCTTAACGCCATTGCTACATCTGATTTTTATTGCGTTGACGCCTTGGAATCGCCGTGTTTTCAGTGATGGCAAATTACAGCGCCCACTGCCTGCGATTGATTTTGGCGGCAATCACTTGATGTGGGTGGCAACTGCAAAGGACAAGCTTACCTTAGCGCCGCCTGCGATTAGCGTCATTTCAGATCGCGTCGTGCAGCAGCGACGCGGTTTAGTGCGCAGTATCGAGTTGCAAATCGCCTCTAGTCGCGAAGCACCTATGCTGCGGCTAGAATTGGCAGGCGGCAAGGTATTTGCCGTGCAAATACAAGGCCATCGCATGACCGAACACCTCGATAGCCCTTGGCATGTCAATACTTATGGCTTAGGCCAAGTTGGTATGCATGTTGTCGTAGAAATGGAAGTCGGGAGTAAGCTGCACGTGCGGGCCTTAGATCGCAGTTACCAATTGCCTGCAAACCCCTTGCTTCCTGCACGGCCAGCTCATATCATGGCTGTGGCCTTTAGTGATAGCGATAGCAGTGCCGCCTTTCAAGAACTTGATTTATAGCTTGACAGGTCGGCGTAGCCCCTCGTCCGATCGTCACCATGGCCTTGCATCGCCACGAATTTGCGATGCAAGTAAGCCCACAATTGCAGACAATGACAGGTAGGTCAGGCATTTTGTAACTGATACAATGTATCTCCTGTGCCTGCTTTTCAGAACATTAAGGTTCGTCCATGCCAGATCCTGTGCAAGCCCCTTCCTCGCTTGGCGTAGTCATGTTGGTTGATGATGATCTATTCATGCTTAATTTCATGGCGGAAATGTTGCTTGATCTTGGTGCCAGTTCCATTGTCAAATCGAGTAACGCGCGCGATGCCTTGAAAACATTTGCAGAAGTAAAGGCTGATTTGCTCATCGTTGATTTGCGTATGCCAGATATGGATGGGATTGAGTTCTTAGATCGTGTTGCGCAGTTGCGCTATGCAGGAAAAGTCATTTTGCATTCTGGCGTGGATGCTGGCGTGATGCGCGCAGCCGAACGTCTAGCCACAGCACATGGTTTGCATGTGCTAGGGGCGTTTGAAAAGGTGATAGACCGCGCCACCTTACAGCATTTGATTGCGCCTACTTCGCCATCACATCAAGCTTGAATGGACGAAAAGCTGTCGTTGATGTTGCCTCAGGTATCAAGACTTACCGTCCTGTCACTGGCCTAGACGATAGCGTGTTCGAGTTACCTTTGAAAAGGAGGTATGAATGAAGACGATAATCTTGCTCGACGATGATGCTGAATTGCGGGAATATTTTTCGGCCCATTTGCAAGCGCATGGTTTTACCGTGATCGCCCAAGCGAATAGTCAAAATATTACTGATTTGGTTAAACGTAATAATGCCGCTTGCATCATTACCGATTTGATCATGCCGGGACATGAAGGGATGGAAGGTATCTTTTTAGCCAAGCAAATTCAAGGCTTAAAAATCATTGCCATGTCGTCGAGTTCCGCTTTTTTACGTATCGCCGATGGTCTGGTAGATCGCTGCTTGCACAAACCTATCTCTGGACCTGATCTGGTTGCAGTCGTCAGCGCAGTCTTAAGCGAAAACGACACTGCTACAAAATAGTACTAACGAACTCTCCAGTTAAAGATCTGCGCCGCGCGAAATCATTCACGTAGCATTACCTATAGTTTTACGATTGGTTGTTGAGGGATTTATGAATGTAGATGCGGGTACGCACCAAAAGACGGCGCACTGGAATGTGTTGATTATTGATGATGATGCTTTTGTGGCTGCAGTGATGGCGGAAATGCTACGTAACTTGGGCGTAGCGCAGGTCACAATCTGTGCCAACGGCAAAGAAGCGGGTGTCAACTTGATGGCAAACAGAGTTGCGCCGGACTTAGTACTGTGCGATTTGCACATGCCGGGTAAAGACGGCTTTCAAGTGATGGAAGAATTGGCGGCGACGGGTTTCCGTGGCGGTGTGTTGCTGGTGTCTGGGCAGCAAAACCATGTGCTTCATTCTGCTTCCATTATGGCGCGTTTCCATCGTCTCAATTTCATCGGCGCACTCGAAAAACCTGTCACCCCAGAGCAATTACGAAATGCGCTGACGCAACTGAAGAAAGACTAGGTGACGTTTGCGCAGCATGTTGCGCGCTTAGGCCTTAATGCTTAATACCGAATGCATAGTGCTAGGCGGCAAGTTGGCTAGATTGGCAGCGAGTAACAGAGTGCGGTAAACTGCCGCCTGTTCTGGCTTTTCTGGCTTGGCTTGCGCCTCATGTTAAAACAACTCTTTCAAGGCTTTTTCCGAGGGCGACGCCTGCGTCCAGCTTGTTTCCATTGTGGCGAGCCGGTATTGCAAGAAGTCATCCTCAATTTTGCAGGGGAATCGCGCCTACTTTGCTGCCACGGCTGTGCTAGCGTCTTACAAGCAATCGCTGAAGCAGGGCAAACTGCAGCTTATCTCGCCGAAAAGCGCAACCGAGCCGAAAGCGGTATATGAGCAGCCCTCATTTTTCTGCGCCTTCCGCGACCACTGCATCCCCCGATACCGCGACCCTCAGCACAGCGCAATTTGCGCTCTCTGGCATGCGTTGCGCCGCCTGCGCCCAGATTATCGAATATCGCTTACGGCAATTGCCCGGTGTTGAACAAGTCGATATTTTATATGCCGCCAACCGCGCCGAAGTGAAATGGCAGCCGCAACAACTTTCCCTGCAAGCGATTATCGACAGCGTAGTAGCGCTCGGCTATCGCGCGATGCCGTTGGCAAAAGACGGTAGCGATACGGAAAAACAGCAAAATAAAACGCTATGGTGGCGCATCTTCATCGCCGGTTTCGCCATGATGCAAGTGATGATGTATGCTTTTCCCGCGTGGATGGAACCTGTCCCTAGCATCGATGGTGATCTGACACCCGATATCGACCGCTTGCTCAAACTCGCCAGCTTTTGCTTGAGTGTCCCGGTTTTCTTCTTTTCCGCTTGGCCGTTTTACCAAGGCGTATGGCGCTCACTGAA
Source organism: Burkholderiales bacterium (assembly GCA_016197345.1). GTDB lineage: Bacteria > Pseudomonadota > Gammaproteobacteria > Burkholderiales > Burkholderiaceae_D > JACPVY01. The sequence goes on along the minus strand of JACPVY010000457.1, from coordinate 1,240 downwards.
ACAGCGCCAGCTTGGGATGGATGTCCCCGTTAGCATAGGCATTATCGCCACCTTTGTCGCCAGTAGCTGGGCCACCTTTGCTGGTGGCGCGGTGTATTACGATTCGCTCGTGATGTTCGTCTTTCTATTGCTGCTAGCGCGCATGGTGGAAGCCAAAGTACAGCAAAAAAGTGCACAAGCCTTGCGTGAACTCACTAATCTCGTGCCGCCGCAAGCTTTGCTGTGTCGCCACTATCCTGCTAGCGTCGACGCTGAAACCGTGCTGGCGAGTAGCCTGCAAGTTGGAGACGTGGTGTTATTGCAGCCGGGCAGCGCTGTACCCGTCGATGGCGTGGTACTAGAAGGTATAGGCGAATGCGACGAAGCCTTGATGACAGGCGAAGCGCAAGCGGTGTTGAAAGAACCGGGCGCTCAAGTCATTGCTGGCGCCATCAATTTATCTGGGCGATTATTGGTGCGAGCAGAGCAAGTCGGCGAAGCGACGCAAATTTCGCACTTGGTGGCAATGATGGCGCGCGCTTCCGCCCAAAAGCCAGCGATTTTGCAGGTGGCTGATCGCCATGCTAGCTGGTTTTTGGCGGCGATATTAGCTTTATCCATCGCCAGCGGCGTCGTTTGGAGTTTTATCGACCTCGCCCGAGCCTTGCCAATCGCGCTAACGGTGTTGGTCATCACTTGCCCCTGCGCCTTGTCACTCGCCACCCCGGCGGTGATGGCGGCAGTGATAGGGCAACTCGCGAAACGCGGCGTGTTGGGTCTTTTAGAAGTCGGAGAGAAAGATAGCTGTTATGAGCCGGCGCCGGATTATCCCGAAGTGAAAAGAGACATTGCTTTTTTGGTTGATAAAAAAGTTAGCCACGAGGATATCATCAATGTAATTCAATCTGTTGATGTTTTAATCAAAAAGATAGAACTGTTTGACGTGTATGAAGGAGAGAAAATCGAAGCGGGTAAAAAAAGTGTCGCTTATCATCTGTTTTTGCGCCATCTTGAGCGCACTTTCACCTCGGCCGAGGTGGAAGCGACGCGGGAAAAAGTTAAAAAAATATTGCGAGATAAATTCAACGCCGAAATCAGAGAATAGAACATGGGAGGTGTGGATAAGAGTTTGCCGTCATGACTTCGGGTGTGATATAATAAAATATAGTTGATTTTATAAAAATATGCTTGAAAACAGCAAAGATCTTTTATACATCGTTCTCTCTTTCAGTGTTTTGTGGCTGACGGTTTTTCTCTGCTG